>CAMLDQ010000014.1 GCA_946478965.1 uncultured Methylobacillus sp.
GCCGGAGCCGGAGCCGTAGCCGTCGCCGGAGCCGTAGCCGTCATCAATTTCATTTGGTTTCATCGACTTTCGCTCCTGCAATAGACGCGATAGCGGACTGGTTGACTTGGATAATTTCGCAAGTCTCAGTCAGGTGGATGCGCTCCAGTGCTGCGCCGACCTTACTATCGGTGTGCAAGCCAGCTACAGCCACGCCCGACAGGTATTTCTGATTGTTGGCGGGTTTCCAGTACCACAGGCGGCGGGATTCTTTCAGGACTGCCTCGCGGCCATTATAGGACTCCAGAAAGCCAGTATGAACGCCAGCATCGCGGCAGCGAACGATTACGTACTTTCCGATCATGCCGTTGTCGATTTTCGCGACTGGTGCCGATGCGGACTGGTTAGCGCTAAACATGGCAGCGATTTCACGGGCTTGCTTAATGGTCAGGTCTTCGTAGTTCAATTTTCTCTCCTTGGGTGTTGGGCTTTGCTGAATGCGCTACCCATGAACACCATCATATTCCATCATCACACATGATGCAAGCGTTATTTTGCATCGCGTGTGTGTTATTTCGCGTCACCTTTTGGCACAGGCATATCCAGCGCCATGTAGGCGAACTGGATTTGTACATGCAACAAGTCACGGTCGCCGCGCTCGGCCCTATAGACGAAGCGGCGCGCCCATGCTTTGTGGTCAACCGCGCCACCAGCAAGCAAGTTCGGAAACTTCGCCTGCGCCTCCGCAACCAGGACGGCGCTCATTTCAGCCTCAGCATTTCTTTGCAGCCGTCAAGCATGGCGCGCACTTTAGCCTGAGCTTCTTTATTCGGGGCTTCAAGCAATGGGTGCTTGGTCACGCCGACAGATAGAAGCAAACCCTGCTGCAAGTCCGGGTAAGCCCCCAGCAAATCCATTGCATGATCCTTATCCATTCGGTTTGCCCGAACAGCATCAATCAAAGCCATCTGGCGACCAGTAGGATTCCCGCCCAAGGATGGCGTCCATTTTGGCGGATCTTTGCGGTCACGGGCCTCGGCCACAAATTTTGCGTATGCCTCTTTGAATGCCATACGCGCACCAATTCGATCACCATCAATAAGCAACTGATAGGCAACGCCGTGAGCCATAGCCATTTCCTGAGTCCATACGACAGACGATTCCTCATCATGCGGAATCATCGCCCAAGCCTGCTCCACACCTGGCCGGCCATCATCAATGCGCGAAACAACGTCCTGAACCGTCAGAACGCCTTTGACTTCCTTGCGGCAGCGGGTCAGCGCAACCATAACGGCCTCGTCAGCAAATCCCTCCAAGTCCTGCGCAAACACGCGGGCGGCGGCAGGGGTAAAGCTGCGGCCACACAATTCTGCGGTCACGGCGATTGCTTCAAGTACTTTACTGCTTTGCATGTTAGGACTCCTGTTGTTCGCGGGCGCGGGCTTCGGCGATCAGATCGGCGAATGCGTCCAGGTTGGTTGCGGTCTTGTCGGCTTGGTGCGCCTTGGTGCTTGTCATCTGTTGGTTGGTTGCCCACTCGGTGCGCAGCTTTGCATGGTCAGCAAGCAACAGATTCAATTGGTGCATTTTGCCAACATAATTCCGGTCATTGTGTTGCACGTAGAACGCGGCCACCGGGATAGCCTCGGCACCAAGCGCTTGCACCAGTTGCTTGATGATTGAGTTGGACTTCGCGTTCTGCACAGGGGCGACACCATAGCGATGCGCGTATGCGGCCTTGTAGGCTTGCCATGTCAGCAGGTTGTTAGGGTTTGGTTCCGATTGCTGCTTGGCTGGCTTTTTCGTCGCGATGGCGACAGCCGTCGCAATAGTGCTTTGCGCTTGGGCCTGCTCTTGATCTTGCTCCTTCTCTTGTTCCTGCTCTTGCTCTTGGCTTGCAAGGGGCTTATATGCCCCTTCGATGGGTAATTCTTTTTCAGAGAAACCCCTCCGAAGGGTAGTCATGCAAAATGCGTCCGAATATTTGCTGAAAAAGTCGGCAAGGAATGGATTGTCCGGGAGGTTGCCATATTCGTTCTGGACGCCCTTGATTCGCTTGTCACCACCGGCCAGCGATTCCGCGATCTGATAGAAGGCCATTTCATGCACCCATACCATTTCGGAATCCTCATCGTATGAGCAGAAGCCGGAAGCGATGCAGGCCTTGAGCGCCGCCTGAGCGCGTTCAAATCCCAGGCCAGTCTCATGCCCTATCGTTTCTTGCGCGAGGTAGTACAGGCCTAGCATGTTGGCATGCGGGCTGCTCATCAGGTATAGGCCCACCAATTGAGCGTCAACACCGGCTCGGCGTAGTGCTTTGCCTGTTTTCCCGATCCAGAACTGCGGGCCAATTTTTGAGTATTCGCGCATTTACACTTTCCCGCATGCATGAGAAAGGCGGCGCTTGGCGTTGTATGCTTCTTTCCGCGCCAACTTGTATGCATTGTGCTGCACCTTCGTGGCGTCCAGTGCGTCAAACCATTTTGCGTGGCCTTGACGAATCTGATCGTCCAGGGGAATCCAGTCAGGCGACCCATCCCCGCATTCAAACATACGCCATGCCTCATGGTAAGCATGGCGCGTACTGCGCACCTTTTCATCTGCCTTATGCAGATCCAGAGCCAATTCCGCGATGCGCAAAAGCGCCGTGATTTCTGCGATGTTCATTTTTAACCGCCCATAAAAAAGGCTTCACCTGCTGTCTCTCCTTTTGGGAGTTGGTCGAACGGGACACGAACCCGCCAGACAGCATGTGAAGCCTCCGTGTTGTAATTTTGCCGACCAAGGCAAGCTAGATTATCGCCTGCGCCTGAACCACAGCGCAAGCGTTTTCTTGCTGGGTTAGGGGTTCATCGCATCCACTCCAGCATCTTATTCAGCCAAGGAATCGTTGATTCCGGGTAGAAGGTCAGGGCAAGCAATACTGCGCCGGGGAAGCAGGCCAACACCCAGGCAGCTAGCTCGGAGGCACTCGGGCGGTCGCATGTGGGGATTTTCTTGTGCATGGCGTTCATGGCTTCCTCAGGGTGATAACTTCAACAGGATCGTAGTATTCTTGGCACAAGATGACGCGGCCAAAGTGGTAGCCGCCCATGCTGTAGGCCATAGCCGCAAGTGCCTCTTGCGAGTTGATCAATGGCGCGGTACCGGTAGTCCAACGTCGTGCGCCACGCTTGCGAACTTGGCCTAAATACTCAGACTTAGGCGCGTGAATGTGTACTTTCGTCATTTCGTTTCTCCATTAACTAAATCTAACTGTCGTTTGTCGGTCTCGCGCATCACATAAATCATACTTTTATTTGTCGCCGGGTCGATATCATCGCAATCCGGTAAATCGGCCCTCTTTGCTATCTCGCAGGCTTCTCGGCAGACCTTCACGCGCTGGCCGTCGAATAAACACCCGCTACAGGAGCGATGCTTGCGCGCGGCAACCGCCTTGAACTGCATCGATGCCGGGTCTACTGGGGCGTCGTAGAGGTCGGCCAAAACGATCATGTCGGATTTCATGCCGCCTCCCGTGCCTTCTGATCGGCGGCAGTAAGGGCCACGCCAAGAGCAGCCCATGCGTGCGAGGAAACGCCATACAAAGGGCCTGGCGCCGCCTTAGTGCCGATCTGTGGAGTGGCACCCCCGCCAATAGCTGGGAATAGGTCAATGATGGCTTGGCGGATATTGGCATCCTTGGCCTTTGGCGTTCCGCAAAGATGCATCTTCACATCCTTGCGGTACACCAATTTCACGGCCTCCGGTGCGCGCCATGCCTGCTGGAAGCGGCCAATCCAAACACAAGTTTCAAATACCTCGCGCCCGACTGGCATGCCATAGCTGGCGATCATTTCAATCGCAAGCTGTTCGGCTTGATAAAACTTGAACTGCACAGAGTTAAGGGCCGGCAGAAGATCGTAATTGAACATCACGCCGCTTTCCACTACGCGGCTGCCATCATAGAGACAGTAGCCAGTCTGCAATGTTCCGGGGTCAAGTGCGAGAATCATCATTCCATCAGTCCTTTCCTTTTCAGGATTTCATGTGTGCGCGCCTTGGCGCCTTCAAATGCACCAAGCAGCATGTTGTAACTCAGCCACTCAGGACGCGACCGGCGACCATCCAGAACGTCATGGCAGGCCGAGCAGCCGAAGCACGCCTCAGTATCCGGCGCTTTCAGGCCCATGCCATTGCCATCAGCCAAGTTGTTGCTATGGCAAAGAACGGTCGTGTCAGGGTCAAAGTTGCACACACCCGGAATCCGAAGCGTGCAATCCTGGCCGCGTGCTGCTTTGCGGATCGGCGTCATGCGCGGCCCTTTCGACTTCATAGGCTTGCGAACCTTCGCGCCCTCGGTCTTTGCTTCTGAGCGAATCGCAGACCTTGCCAGGGGCTTGGTGGAGCGGGGCATGGGCGTTTTGCGGGTTAGGGTCATGGAAGGCACTCCATCAAGGATTCGATGAAGATTTGCGCGACCTGCGGGACGATGGCGTTACGGGCGGCATCAGTTCCCGCCACACTGCGGGGAACCCCATCACCCATAGCTCGAAACCGGGCGAGTGTATCTTCCCAATTTCCTTCCCACGAAACGGGTTGCTCGACCCGCCCCATTCGTCCAGCCGGCCCGCCACATGATTCTTGCCATGGTTGCTTGTCCCGCTGGGAGTGGGCAGCCCAGTAAAGCCGTTGGCGTATGTGCAAAGCCCCGACGCCCGCAGCGCACAGATCGCCACCCCCTGCGGCATATCCCATGTCTTCCAGGTCAGAGCGTACAACCGAGAACCATTCACGCCCAGCTTTGCTTGCAACCTGTTCGCCAGTGACGATTGGAGGCTGGCACTCTGCGATAAGGTGCGCGAACGATGGCCATAAGTGCCGATCATCAGAAAACCCAGCTCCTTTGCCTGCCGCGCTGAAAGGTTGGCACGGACAGGAACCTGTCCAAATAGGTCGGTCGTCGCCCCATCTCGCAAGACGAAGCGCGAGCGGCCAGCCACCGATTCCGGCAAAGAAATGGCATTGGGCGAATCCGCGCAAATCGCTTGGCCTGACATCTTCAATACTCCTTGTATCAACTACACCATCTGGGATATGGCCGGCAGCAATCAAATTACAAAGCCACTGAGCCGCATATTCATCTATTTCGTTATAGTAGGCTGCCACTACTCCACCTTCTGGGAAGGAGTAGAGGGGGCGGCGCCGGATTCGGAAAGCAGATCGGCCTTCGGGTTGCCGAATACCTTGGTCCAGGCGTCGATGCCACCAGCTTTTGCGTCAGTGCGAAGCGGCATGATGATCGCCAGATATTCCGGATGGCTGCTGTATTCCACGATCACGGAAGAATTCTCGCCCTCAGTCCAGAAGCGACAGCCTTCATATCCGCGCAAGTCAGGATGCGCCATAACGGCGTCGGCGATGTACTGTGGATGCGCATAGGCCAGGGAGGCTTGCAGCAGTTTGGAGAAGTCAGGCATGACGCGCTGCCAGATGGGGAAGTTGCCAGAAACAAGGCATTTCCCAGGTTGCAAGTACACTTCGCAGCCGTCTCCGTTGAAGATGGTCAGGCGCTGCGATTCAAGATCAACAGTGGCATGACCGGAAACGCCGCGCACTTCGCCCTTGCAGAAACGGGCCGCGCTCTTGTCGATGTTGAAGATGACGCCTTCTTTTGGAGCGTCGGCGTGATATACCGCGCTCTTGTCCTTGATAACCAGCATTCGGTGGCCGTCAGTCGCGCACAGGATAGCGCCGCCCTTCGGATCTGGCTCGATGTGGATGCCCATCAGGTAGTAGCGAATATCGGACTTCGCCATGAACTTCATCAGTGGAGGCAGGTATTTGGATGCAAACTTGATCATTTCTTTTCTCCGGTAGCTTTGATAATTGCCGCGTTGGCCAGCAAGTAAGTTTCGTGATGTTCCCCGTCAGCGCATTCCTGACGGATCATCGTGGCGCACGCTTTGAGCGCATCGAGCAATTCAGGCGCGGCGGCGATCAGACGGGCATTAGCGATTTGCTCTGACTTCTTATTGGCATTACCAGTGAAGTCAACCATTGTGAGGACGGTTGCAATGATGCCCCAATCCGCACGGATATTCACATTGCCGCGCACATTTGGATGCTCAGTCCACTGGCCGCTAGAGTGCTTGCTCATTTCTTTCCCCCTTTCACAGCAGGCGGCGCCAGCTCGTCCAGCTTGGCAAGCGACAGGTTGAAGGCGCGCATCAGGGCGATACGCATGTCGTTGGATACGGCAACATGCCCATTGCGAATTTTGGAAATGCTCGATGGGATAATCCCAGACTTGCGCGAGGTTGCTTGATCGTTCTTCATGCCCTTTTCGGCAATGAGGAAATCGAAAAGCACGTGAGGTTTTACATTGCCTTTTGGCATTACTACTCTCCTTGTTGTGGTTGGTGTGTGGAAAACATTGTCGCGCAAAACAAATCATCAAGTCAACACATTTATTATGTTGCACGGAAAATTGTTGTGTGTGATAATTACTACAGTTCGCGCCGCTTGGCGTGAGCAAACGACAAATGGAGAACACAATAATGACGAACGAAACGCAAGTGATGGAGCTGGTAGCGGTTGAGGCGCAGGCGCAGCCGCAGCGTGCGGTGCAGGCAATGCCACAGGCGACAGGAAGCGGCCCAGGCGATCTGCTGGTACACGCGATGAACAACGGCGCCAGTATGGAACAACTGGAAAAGCTGCTGGACCTGAAGATGCGTCACGAAGCGAACGAGGCGCGCAAGATGTACGTTGCCGACATGGCCGAGTTCAAAAAGAACCCGCCGACCATCCTGAAAGACAAGGCGGTTGGCTACACGAACAAAGATGGCACGTTCACCGGCTACAAGCACGCCACGCTGGGCAACGTGACCAATGCAATTGTCGAGGGCCTGGCCGCGCACGGCTTCTCGCATAATTGGGTTGTTCGCCAGGTCAACGGCATGATCGAGGTCGATTGCACCATCACCCACCGCATGGGCCACAGCGAAAAAGTCACCATGCAGGCGACGAAGGACGATAGTGGAAAGAAAAACGCCATCCAGCAGGTTGCATCGGCGGTGACGTATTTGCAGCGCTACACCCTGCTGCTGGCTACCGGCTTGGCAACGCATGACCAATCCGACGATGACGCGGAAAGCACCGGCCTGACGACTGACACCAGCCTTGCCGACGAATGGCTGGCTAAGGTCGCCGTAGCGCCGACCGAGGATGATCTGGTATCACTGTGGAAGCCCGGCAGCCAAGCTCTTGCAAAAGACAAGCTCGGCTTCAAAGAGTTTGAGGCGGCATTCATTGAACGCCGTACTGTTCTGGCGGGGGAGAAATGAGCCGCTTTATCGAATGCCGCCAAGGTACGGTCCAATGGATGGAAGCGCGCGCCGGCCTCTGCACCGCGTCGGAGTTCGCCACCGCTTGCTCCACCACTGGCGCGATGGACGAGAAGCAGCGCAAGTACGTTGACGCGATCCTAGTCCAGTGCATGACCGAGAAGCAGGCCGCCGAATTCGCCGGCTACAAGGCAATCCCGAAGTCCGACATTATCGAGCGCAACCTGCGCGGAGAGAACACGGAAGTCATGAGCGACACGGCCTTGCGATATGCCCATGACTTGGCCTTTGAGCGCATTTCCGGGATGCCATATGGGGAACCGCCGAAAACCTGGCTGCTTGAGCGCGGCCACGCACTGGAGGACGAAGCGCGGCGCCTGTATATGGGCGAGACTGGCTACCTTGTGCGCGAGTGCGGAATCTATGTTGATGACGACATGTTCGGCTGCTCGATTGATGGCGATATCGAAGTGATGCAGACGGGCGAGAAGGGCATATTCGAAGCAAAATGCCCAATCGACAGCGTGAAGATCGCGCGCATCTGGGAAACCAATGATCTGGCCGAGTACAAGTACCAGCATATGGGCTGCATGTGGATGCTGAACCGCCAATGGGTTGACCATGCGATGTACTCGCCAGCCTTGGAATCCGTCGGCAAGAATCTATACGTCCACCGCATCCACCGCGACGAAGAATTCATTGACGCCATGGTGCGCCGCCTAGCAATCTTCCAGCACAAGGTAAATGTGATTGTCCACCAACTGTCGCATTAAATAACGCTTGCGCCATGTGTGATGATGTATTATATTAAGCACATGGCGCTGCACTTCGCGGCGCGGAACTGAAAGGGCAAGAAAATGAGCAAAGCAACCGAACTGTTGAACGCAATCGCTGAAGAACTGAACACCACCGACAAGAACCTGTGCATCAACGTGGCGCTGAACATGATGGTAAAAACCGGCGTCGCAATTGACGAAGCTTTTGACCTGCTGTTTGGCGAGGGCGCTTACAAGCGTTTCGCTGGCCAGGTTTACGACGCACTGCGCGCCAAGGCCGCCGCATGATGCGGTTTTTGGTAAGCCCTGACGGCCAGCAGGCCGTCTGTCGGCACCAGCTGGATATTCCGCTTTGCGGCCCGCATGGATGGCACGATTGCACGGACATGACAGATGCGGAATTTGACGCCTTCGTGACTGCGCTACAGCGCGCCACCTAAGCCCACTCCGCGCCATTCGGGGCGCATCATTGAAAGGCAACAAAATGGAGAACGCAATGACCGAAGCAATCCAAAGCACCGCCCTTGTACCGGTTGACCAGCGCGCAAAGCTGGCACTGGCAACCACCGAGCGCGAATCTAAGCTGATCGAAGCAGCGGCCAGCACCAAGGATATCGTAGCCTGCGCCGACAAGACGGGCCGCGAAATGATCCACAAGGCCGCGATGGGCCACCGGGCGCTGCGCCTGGATATCGCCGCCAAGGCCAAGGATGCGCGCGAGGATGCGAAGAACTTTCAGACCGAAGTAATTGCCGAGGAGCGCCGGCTGATTGGCCTGATCGAGCCGGAAGAATCGCGCCTGTTGGAAATCCGTGACGCATGGGACGCCGAGCAAGAGCGCATCCGGCAGGAAGCTATCGCAAAAGAGCAGGCGCGCATTGCATCAATTCGTAACGCAATCGCCCGCTACCGTGACTTGCCACTAAATTACGTAAGCGCAAGCTATGCCGAATTGGATGCAGCGGTAATCGAACTTGGCGCTGGCACCATTCCAGAGCTGGAATACAAAGGCGACGAAGCCGCACAGGTTGAAGATGCGGAGCAATCCGCCACCAACAAGTTGATGGAAATGCGCGCTGCCGCGCTGGCCCGTGAGCAAGCCGAGCAACAGGCTGCCGCCGAGCGTGAAGCCGAAGCCAAGCGCCAGGCCGAGCAGCGCGCCGAACTGGATCGCCAGCAAGCCGAGCTGGCCGCAGCCCGTTCCAAGTCCGAAGCGGAAGCCAAGGTAGCGCGCGAGAAGCTGGAAGCGGAAGCCGCCGAGCTGCGCCGCCAGCAGGAAGCCGCATTGGCAGCAGAGCGCGAAGCCATGGCAAAGGAACGTGCGGCGATGGAAGAAGAGCGCGCCCGAGTTGCCGAGGAAGTGGCGGCAATGGAGCGCCAGCGCGAGGAAGCGCAGAAGGCAGCGGCAATGCTGGCGCCGGCCCCTGAGCCTGAGCCGGTCGATACCCGCCCCGTCATCACTGTGGAACTGGAACAAGCCGACGAAACGCCGCCACCAGTGCCAGAAGCGCCGCCAACCCTTACCCTTGGAGAAATGAGCCGCAAGCTTAATTTCACCGTTACTGCTGATTTCCTGTTGTTCCTGGGCTTTGCGCACTCCGGCACCAACAAAGCGGCAAAGCTGTTCCATGAGCGTGAATTCCCGGCCATCTGCGCGGCTATCTCGCGTCACGTGCTGGCGGTAGCGCAAGCATGACCCGGCGCCGCCTCCATATCATCAATGACGAAGTTCGTCTGAGCGCTATGGAGGCGATTGCCGAGGCGCCAGAGGGCGTATGGGTCACGATTCAAGATGACCTGGATAGAACGGCTGAACAGAACCGGAAGCTGCACGCTATCTTTGGCGACTTTGAGAAGGCAGGATTCAAATGGGCTGGCCGCAAGCTGAACGCTCGGCAGATCAAGCATGTGCTGGTAATCGCTCACGCGGTTGCCACTCTTGGCGATGAAGTCGAGTGCGTTAACGGCCTGGAAGCAGGGGAACCTGTCCTGATCCATGAGCGCGAATCAACCGCAGCAATGGGCGTGCGCCGGCTCTCAAGCCTCTTGGAATATTGCATCTGCTACGCCGCCCAAAACAACATTCAACTATCTGAGTAAAAAAGCCCTTGCATAGTGTGTATTCATTAGTCATAATATGAGTATTCATCACCACCGGAGAATCATCATGGCAGCACGAGAAAGCGCAGCACTGGCGCATGCACGAGAACTTATCACCACCGGGCGCCGCAGCACGCGCAAGACTGCCACCGAGGCGGCAATTATCGCCGGCTGCACGCGTCAGACCATCTACAAGTCTAAGTGGTACAAGGAATACAAGGCGGCGGAAGCTGCGCGCCTGGCAAGCGGCGCAAACGACGAATAATAACGACAAGCGAGAGATAGCATGAACGATATCATCACCAACGTAACCTCCGGCCTGTTCGCAGAGATTGGCAAGATCATCCAGCATATGGAGTCCCAGGCATCGCGCATCGCTGACCTTGAGCGCCAGCTTGCCGAAGCATCCGCCCCAGCCGTAGAGCAGCAGCCGGTAGCATGGCGTTATCAGCGCGATACACAGTCCAGGCCCGGTGTTGGGGATGGGGAATGGTGCTTCATTGGAGACTGCAAGCTCGCACTTGAATTGCAGGGAAAAGCGCCGATAGCTGCGCCATACAAAGCCAATGATAGCTACCACTGCTGGGAACCACTCTACACCGCCCCTCAAGCCGCCGAAGCAGACAAGGTGCGGGAGGCGATCAAGTACAGCGCCGGGCTTCGCATTGCAATTGAGAATGCAGCATCAGGCTATGGCGAATTTATTGATGCTGGTTTGGCTGAAACGATAGGTAAAGAAGTCGTCACTTTCCTGAATTTCAGCATGGCAGCGCAAGCGCCTGTGCGCGATAAGAATGCTGAGCGATGGGCAAAGCTTATGGCCGCTGACAACAGCACGATTCTGCACTTCTACAACACCCGGCCCGACTTGCGTATTGCATTCGTTGACGCACTTCCAGCAGCGCCTGTACAGCAGGAGCCGAAGCCATGAGCCAATTTGACAGCAAGAAAGCATGGCTTGAATCGTTGAAGGCTGGCGATGTAGTTGGTTGCTCTGGTGCGTTCTCAGGCATCCCTGTGGCACGCAAAGTTGATCGCGTGACGGCCACGCAGGTCATCATCGGCGCAACGCGATTCGCCAAGAAAGATGGTTATGCGATTGGCGGCTATTCGCGATTTTCCCGGCTAAGCATCATGATGATCACAGATGCCATGCAAGAGCAGATGGAACGCCGCGACCTCATTTCGTGGGCGGCAAATAGGAACTGGAACCAGTCCACCACCGAACAACTGCGCGCCATGAAGAAAACGCACGATGACCTGGCCGCTATCCCAGCATCAAATAAGGAGCAAGCATGAGCACTACTGACACTCGAGCAGCGTTTGAAGCGTGGGCCGCTAAAGAATTCAACGCGACTAATTTTGAGCGCGGCAACAGCGGTGGTTACATCAACTCCAAGATGCATATCCGTTGGGAGTCCTGGCAAGCCGCTACCGAAGCCGCCAATGCAACAATGCCGAAGGTTGAAATTGAACTCCCATCGGGCGACCCTCGCAAAATAAAGATCCATCTTGACATGATGAAAGACGGTGTGAGGTGGCTTTGCTGCACCGTTGACGACGCCAAGGCTACCGGCACAGCAGGGGAGCCGATGTCCAAGGCAGAGATCGATGCCATCGTGTACAAATGCCGCCAGAACGGCAATGACACGACCTACGATATTGTCAATGCCTGTTTGGCAGCACGACAGCCAGCGCCAGTAGTCGTCAAGACTTGGCAGGAGCGCATGGCCGATGGCCGGCGCGTTCAGAATTCGGAATGGTGCAAGGATGAAGAAATCGCCGAACTTCGCGCAGCCCTTGAAGCAAGGAGCCAGCCATGAACGACCTGAAACGACAGATGCAAATTTTTGTAAACGATGTATGGAAAGATGCGCATCATACAACCGCAAATGAGTTCCCAGAAGATTGCGTAAGATTTGCAGAGCCTATTCGCCCCGAGATGCCAGAGCCGAAAAAGACCTATGCAGACCATTCTTCCCGCGCCTATTCGCGTGAGCAAATGGTACAAGCAATGCTTGATGCAGTTGAACTTTATCGCCGCACCCAGCCAGAAGCCACCGCCCCGGCGCAAGACCTGAGCGCGGCGATAGAGCGAAAGCTTGGCGATACGGTTAAGCCAATCTTGACGCCAGAAGATTTCGGAATTCTCGATCCTGAATTGGCGAAGCGAGCCAACAACTTCGCCAATGCGATGATGCACCAAGCTGCCCTTGCCTCTCCAGCAAATGCGCTGGGCGCGGCGATAGACAAAGACGCCAAGATCGCAGCACAGCGTGCGCGGATCATGGAGCTGGAAGAACAGCTTGCCCGCGCTCTTGGCACACCCGTGAACGACTGGTGCCCGGAGTGCCATGCACGGGAAAGCAGCGGGGATGCGCTGAGCGCGGGGGATAGGGTGGATGCGGAGCGCTATCGGTATCTGCGCAATCCCGATCCACAGCCAGCCCGAAAGTTGGATGTATGCGATCACCACAATATCATCATTGAAGGCGAAAAACTGGATGAGTGGATTGATACCGCCATCCTCCAATCTCAGAAGGGTGAAAGCCATGGCACTAGCTGATTATCGACTGTGCGACGTTTGCGGCGGCAAGGCTTTCTATGATGCTGGCCTAAACTATGACGATGGGCCTAGTGAGTTCCGAACGCAAGACCAGCCTTACCGGCTGGCGGGTGAGGCGCAATATGAAAACCCGGAAACCAATCACAAACACGGCATGCGGCTGGATTATGTAGGTGATTGGGCGGTGATCTGCACCGACTGCGCCGAAACCCACGAATGCAAGATCGTGCCAAGAACCAAATAACGCCACCCCAGTGGCAGAGAAGGAAGGACAGAATGGGACAAGCAAAGAAACGCGGTACTTTTGAGCAGCGCCAGGCAGAGGCAATCGAGCGCGACAGGCTGGAACGCGAGGCCCAGCATCAGGACTTAGTGCGCCGCCGTTCTGCCATCGGCAATCGGCAAAGCAAAGGCCGACTGGCGCTCGCTACTGCGCTGGCCGTAGGATTGAGCCGCAACTTCGATAAATAACCAGGAGAACGAATTGAATGCGCATCAACGACGCGTGACACGAAGAAAAGGGGCGGCACCAGAACTAAGCTGCGGCTTGCAGGGCTACAGCGGAACGACGCCCTATCCAGACTTGATGTGTGTGGGCGGATACATGACCGATATGGATGACGATGGGTACGATCCATCTGTTTGGCGACCGCCGTGCAAGAACTGCAATCTCGCCGAATACGAGGAATGGCAGGAAGAACTCGCAGAAGAAAACGCCTAACCACCCACCATAGAAAAATAGCCATGACCACCAACACCACCAGTACTGCCAGCCAAGCGCCAGCAGTAAGAAGTGATCGAGACTGGCCCGAAGATTTCAAGCTGGAGAACGGCAATTACTACAACATATGCACCACCTGTCGGCAGGAGTTCATGGGCTACAAGCGCCGCTTCACGTGCAAGGTCTGCGCCGGGCAAGGCGCGCCATCCACCCCACGCGAAGCAGCGCGCCACAACGTAAAGGCGCTGACTGCGCGCACCACTGAACTTGTCGGAGAGGTCATTGCCAAGGGAATGCTTGGCGTACTGGAAGAATGCATCGAAATGCAGTTGACCATCAACGAACTTGAAGCCCGCGCCACCGCAGCAGAAGCAAAGCTGGAAGCGATACGGCAGGGGGTGGAAGGGCTTCCTTGGACGCATCAGTGCAAGCTCAACGGCTATACGCAATGGGAGTCTGTAGACCGCGCAAAAGTTCTCGCCCTTCTCCAGCCATAGCCCCAAGCCGACGAAAGCGGATTGCCAGGGTGATGTGTTCCCAGCAGAGAAAAGGCTCCATTATCCGGGGCCTTTTTTATTTCGGTGGCTGGGCCTGGGCCAGTAGCCGGCTCTTTTCCACGCTGCCTCGCGTGCTGCCGTAGAGCCACATGAAAATCGAAGCGATAGCGGTTCCCAGGAGGAACCCGAGCACCGTTTGTGCGATTCCCTTGCCCTCTGGTGTGGACGGCGTGTAGAAGGTCACCAGCATGGCATAGACCATCGAGAACAGTGACCAGGCGGCGGCGAAGTAATAAGCGAAGCGCTTGCTAAAAATGTCATCCTGGGCCAGTGCTGCAATCTGCATGGCACGCGCGTTTTCGACATTGGACAGATACGCCTTTTCAAGGTCAACCTGTTGCGCGGCCACCGCCTGCTGGAATTCCAGGATCTTGGCCGGATCGGCCTTGATCATGGCCAGGGCTTCGTCGGGCTCGCTCATTCCGGTTACGGTCTTGGCGATTTCCACCACGTGGCCGGCGACTTCCCCGGCCTTGTCGCTGCCGGTCATGACCTTGATCAGGCTTGGCGCGAACTTCGCCAGCTCCATAGCGATTGGGATCAGGAGCGGGGCCATTATGCAATCCCCACGGTTTTGGTTGCGGCATCCCAGCAGTTTTGCCAGCGGTCAGGATGGGGCTTGCCAGGGCGCCACGCGGATAGGTATTGGCTCCAGCCCTCCTCCACAGTTCCCGGCAGCTTGGCTGGCAACGTGTAGATTAGAAGGCGAGCGGCGACAGCGGCGACAACATCGTTATAACGCATCGCTTCCCACAGGGCCAGAGGGTCGGCCTTGACGTTATACGCATCGCATATCTTCGTCATGATTACACCGGTAGCCGAATGCTTCAGAACGCCACGGCAGCCGCCGCCAGCCTCGAATTGCCAGAATGAGGACGCCGGGCCATTTTCCTCACCGGAAGCAGTGAGCTGGCGGCGATGCGCAAGGTTCGATTCCTGCAATGCGATAGCCAACACAAAGCGCGAACTATACGGAGTAGATGGGATGCCAAGCGCCGAGAGTTCAGCCAGGGCGGGAATTATAGCGGTGCGGTAAAGTCGCTCTGGTGTCATTTTTTCCTCCTCAGGCCGCGCCACTCGCGCACCAGCTTGATCAACTGGATTGCCAGGATCACCGCGCCCGTGCAAGCCGCCAGGACGCCGGTAATCGCACCGGTGAGCGTGTTCACCAGTTCCAGTGTGTTTGCAATGCTTGAGGCGCCAGGAAGCGCCACGCCAGTGGCAATCGCAATCTTCGGGTTACTGGCGGCGTCCACGATAGCCTGCCTGGCGGTTTCGATTTGCTCTCTCATGTCGTTTCCGTCGAATTATCATCCTAAGCCCTGACACAATCAGCGCCAGGATGTAAAGCGCGCTCGTAATAATCAGCATCGTGGCGGCCCACAAATAGGAGTCGCAGGTACTGTGCATAGGTCACCCCCGTTATCAGCGTGTAGTAGTACGCTGGCGGGGTATAGGCCAGATATGCGCAAAGTCCTGCGCAGTTAACGACAATCGAGGCGATGCATGAGGCCTGAATGTCGTCACATAAGCGCCCCGAAATCATCCTGGGGGCGCTGTAGAGTAGAAGCCAGTCAAGGGTGGCGGCAGTCAGGAAAAACAGCGCGCCGGCCTCATCCGTGGGCGGGAGGGCCAGCGCTTTCATGACCATGGCGTGCAGCTCTGTGGCGACCCAGAACAGAGTCAGCAGAACCGCACGCGCGCGCCATCCGTTCATTTTTTGCCCGGCTTTTTGGATGCGGCCTTGGAAGGCGCTTCCTTGCGTGGTGGACGCTCAGGGACGCCGCCGCCGCTGCCAACTTTCAGATTATTTTTCATGGTATTGCCTTTCTTGTGGTGGGTAAATTTACTCGGTTGGGAAACGCAGGGTATGCACCTACGCCTCCAATTTTTCAATGCGCTTTTGCTGGTCTTGCACCATCGCGATCAAGAACACCGTCAGACGCTCGTACATGACGCCCTCAGGAATCATTTCGGATTCGGTATCAGGCTCGATGCGGTATTGCGCTTCCTGCGCGATTGTAGCAGGCTGGGCTTCCTCGCCATCTTCACCGATGACTGCGGCGCGTGCCTCGATGGCCGGCGCCGTTTCGATGGTCTTGTACTTGCTGTAGCCCCAATGCACAAATCGAGGGTCAATCGCTGCCAGGTCTTCAGCGATCAGGCCGTACCACGACCATTCGGGCTTATCGTTTTCGCAGGTCGAGCGATACCAAACCGGCTCCATCTGCATCAGCTTTTCAGCATAGGACTCGTCCAGCGGCTCGATGGAGGTCTTATACTTAGCAGACGATGTGCTACGCTGGAAAGTGCCATCAGCAGCGACAAACATATTTGCAGCGGACGCCGTGGTGCTACTGAAGGTGAATGGCGAAAGAATATTGCCGTTGATGTTCACCCTGACCCGCTCAACACCTCCGGTCGTCATGGTGATGGTATTGCCGGCCTTTAGGTCAAGCGGTGTCGCCCCACCTGAATAGCCTTCAACCCTGTCAGCCACAACCCAGCCTGGCGCAGTTACAAGGATTCGCTGCCCACTGCTAAACGTGCATTCGCCAGCGGGTGACATATTGAACCGTAGCAGCTTCGCGTTATCGGTGTAGACTTTCAGGCCATTGCTTGCGTAAATCTCAGCAACGCCAGTGGCCGAATACGTCTTGAAGGCGCCATTTGCAATGTCAACAAATGGCGCACCAGCGTACATACCACCGAAGATAAACTGGATGCCAGCACCAGTGATTGCTGCCGTGTTGTTGGCATAAGATGGATAAACAATGTAGCAATCGTATTTCTGAACGCCTACGACATTGATAAACGAATCGTTGAATTCGTAATATCCGCCGATGATTTGTAGGCCGGTGGAGCTGTCCTCGTAAGAGAAGCATGCGGCGGCACCATCACCAGAGCATCCTTGAAATTGAGTGCTGACAGAGTTTTTAACGAGGTAGTTTTTCTCGTATCCTTCGGCAAAGCAGTTCACGCATTTGCTGTCATTGCCGCCCGCGTCACCAGCATTCGGGCCGTCAAACGAGACGCCGAAGCTACCTGCCCAGATTTTTTGCAGGTACTTATTGATCATCTCGCAGTCTTTGATTTCTGCGCGATATGCAGCCTTGCCGCTGCCATTCACTGCCATCAATACCTGGATACAGCGATAAACATCAGTGAAATAGCAGTTGCTTACCTTGTCGTGGATGCTAAGTCCGGTGGTCACATCGTTGAAGATTTTCACAGCCAAAGGCGTAAGCGATTGGGAGGACTGCGAGAATTTGAAATTCTGGAAATGGTTGTGTGATCCAGCAATCGAGAAGCCTGCCGTATTCGATCCCAAGATAATTGAAGATCCACTTCCATCAATGATCAGGCTGTCAGAGCGAATTACGATATTCGAGCTGATCAAATAGCTGTCGCGCTCAAACTTAATGGATTTCCCGGCAGAGATTGCATAGTCAATAGTGCGCTGAATAGCAAGAGTGTCATCATTGCCGCCGCCCAGTGCACCAAATTGCTTGGGGTGAACAGTGCGGCGTAATTCAGCCTGAACCGTACGCAGAACCGCATTTGCACCAGCCTGAATGAACCCCATAAGGGATGATCCAGCAGAGGATGCAATGCTTGAGAGGAAATTACTAACAACAGTAGCAATGCTGTAATCATCGGAGTTCCGCGCGTAGTACACCTGGCGGCGCTTCTTATCCTGCACCAACTGCGAGTAGGCACCTGTGTAGAACACATTGGCCGGTGTGCCATTTCGAACGATATAGCCGTTCAGAGTGCGCAATGGTTGCGCGGCTGGCTGTGTTCCAGCAGCATCCCAAAACACAGTTACAGGCGCCGTGGTTGGGTTCTGGTTGGCCTGACCAAAGTACACATAGCCATTGTCAAGCGGATTGCCGTCCAGGTCAGTGTAAATTTTGAATGCTGTTTCGACTGGCAGCATGAGAACTCCCTATTTATTGTTTCGTGGTGACATTGCGGCGTGGATTCTTAAGCGCCTCATCAATGCGCCGCTGTAGCTTGACATTCTTTCTCTGCTTAGCCAGCTCTCGGCCAAGCGTTAAAACAGGAATAGGAACGCCCGTCATAGCGCCAGCAGCACCAGCCTCGGCCAATGCAGCCAAGAGTGTAGCAGTTGTTCCAGACGTATTGATACTACCTGGCGGAACCGTCTGGATAAGCTTAGTAATCTCATTAATATCCCGGATCTGCTGAGCGCCTTGCTTCCCAAAGATAAAATCAAGCTTCCCATCAGCATCAAGCGTCCGAATAGCCCTATTCAGTCCGGCAGCCGATACAACAGGATTGCCCGCTTGGTCAGTGGTCACTCCTTTAGTTGCTTCATCACGCAACCAGTTCAGAGTGCCTCCCTGCAATTCCTTCCAAGCTTGCTGGCCTTCGCGGCCACCGGTTTGCAGAACCCGACGAACATGCCGAACATCATCCATACTGCCTCGAATCATGGTGTTATCCAGAACATCTTCGAATGCCACCTTACGATCACCCGACCCGCGCTTGTTTGTCATCAGGTTATTGATCACCGCGCGATCTTCGTATTGCTTGGCATAATTCTCTCGCAGTCGGCGCGCAGCACGATACTTATCACCACCAAGCCCATCAGTGCCGGAATCGACAAATCCCTTAATGATGGCAGACTGTCGAATATTAGTAGCCTCATAATCAGTCGCGCGGCCCACCGCCTGGCGGTAACGCTCAATGTTACGAAGCGATGCTTCCTGCGGAACAAGCACGCCACCATCACCCTCCGCAGCGAGGCCAAGCTGAATTGCGCGTTGTCGTGCAACGTTTAGAATTGGCGCGGTTGCAGCATCCGGGGCGCTCTCGTTAAGATGTTCAATCAACCCTGGCAATGCAATAGGCTCTTCCAACTCGCCAGCCTTTTCGGCGGCACGATAAGCCAGATTGATTTCAGCCTTGTCTCGCCTCGATTTTTTAACCAGCGCGTCATCAACAGTCTTACCAATCGCGCGAAGGTTTGGCGCTTCCGCACCAGTCTGATCAAACCAGGCATCAATGTTTTGTAGGATCTGCTGATTCTGCTGCGACTGCCGTTCACGAAGACGTACGCCTTCTGGCTGCTTTGCGGTTTCGCGCTCAAACATCAGTTGATCTTGATTACGTGTGGCTTGGCCCTTTGTGAGGTCAATAGGCACAGGCAAATCCTCTGCTGTCACTCGGCGCTGCAATTCCTCTGGCGTGGCTGCCGCGCTAGCACTTCCGCGTTGCGTGCGCTGCTCCGGGTTGCGGTTCAAAGTGCGTTGCACACGCTCAGATACTGCCGGGGCCATGCTTCGGATTCGCTCTACCGCACGTGGAGCGGCAGTAGAAGCTGCTTGAGCTGCACTTCGGGCAGTAGCGCCTGCCTGCTGCACAATTGGAGCAGAGCGCGCGGCCATGGCAATTTCTGGAGCAATTGGGATCACTGGCGGAAGCACAGAAGCAGCCTCAGCAACTGATTGCGCCATTTCTTGGCCCGTTGCCGTGCGCGGCTGGTAAGTGAGTCCAGAAGCGCCAGCGGCGGCAGCTTCAGCCACTTTTCGCGCTCCAGCGTCAGTCCCGAATTCACCACTTGCGACAGAGCCAGCCAGGCCGCCAAGAGTCCCGCCAATGGCGCCAAGTGTACCGCCAGTTGCGCCAGTCAGAAGAGATAGACCAGCCTCGCCAGCACCAACCAATTTATCAATCAAGGATGCATCAGTAGGTGTGGCAGCGGGAGGCACATAACCAGCTGATTCCTGGCGTGCAGCATTAGCTGCCTGCTCTTCCGCCGTCAGCCCTGGAATGGCAGCAGCACCAGAAACAGGCGCAGGCGCACCTGCTGATGCCCCCCCAGCACGAATGGCGGCAACACGATCCTTTAAAACCTGAGAATCTGGCGCGATATCGTCAGGAATGTTTCGAATCGTGATGTTATCTTTGGTTGTGATCGAGTATGGCATTTAGAAGTCCACCACGACATTGCGCTGTTGTTGTGATCCAGGTTTAGCGGAACCACTACCATAGTCAGAATCCTTTGGCGGCGCGTTAGGACGATCTGGCCCTGGAAGCGGGATACCAGTCGATTTTGACAGGCGGTCACGCGCCTTAGTCATGAGGCGCTGAACCTCTTTGAGGTTTGCCGTGAACTGTGCCTCACTTTGCTTACGCGATAGGTTTTGCAGGGACGCTTGAAGTTTATCGCCTTCCTTTTCCGTCAAGGAGCCAGTCCCTTTCATCGACGGAATCTGCGCAATAAATGCTTGCGACCCAAGCTGGTCAATAAGTGCGATAGCATCTGCTGATTCATCACTGGTAATGGCGGGGATTCGACCTTCAACAGCGCCAACCACATCATTAAGAGAAGGGTTCTTCAAGATGCGATCAACCGTACTACTCAGGTTGTCGATAGATGCAGCAGCAGCTTCAGCCGTGGAAACTTTCTCGCGCAACTTATCGGCCTGCTTTTCGGTGGCTTCGTCAATCTTCTGCTGAAGCTCTTTTTTCTTGAGGTCATTGCCTTCCTTGGAAAGAGCAACCTCCATAGCGCGTAGGCGCGTGCCTTCCTTGGATGCACGGATATCCTCTTGCAGCTTTTTAACGTCCCAGCCTTTTTGCTCCAGTTCCAGGGCAATACGCTGCGGTGCATTCTTTGCCTCGGCAGCCTTGATTACCTGCTCAGATTCAGCAGTTCCAGCCTTCGCCTCTGCTTCGCGCTGTGCCGATGGCGCCATAGCCTGGGCGCGTTGCTCTGCGCCAATTTTCCCGAAAGTCTCAGCGAATTTCTGTGGGTCGCTAATATGCGAAAGGGTAAAGCCAAGCGCTCCTTGCGCCTGCTTTGGATCGCTGTCAAGCAACTTCAAAATATTCGACTCGGCAGAAAAATCCTTACCGCTATTCTTTGCCGCATCTAGGCGACTTTGAACGACCTCTTTTGCAATATCCGTGCGGCCAGCCAGCAACGCCGAATAAGCTTGCGCCATTGCATCACCTTGAGATTTTTTCTCACCTTCCGCAAGTGTGTCCCAGCTTTGTTTGAACGCTTCACGCTGTTGCGGATATTTTATTGCAAGCGCAGCAAATGCCTGCGGCGTAGGGCTGGCTACTGCTGCCTGCACATCAGTCTGGTATTGCTCTGCATTTTTCCGAGCCAACTCTTCTGCCTCACGCTGCGCGACCAAAGCGCGCGCACCAGCGCCAGCCTGTAAGCCAGCACTGAACTGCTGAAGGAAATTGTTGGGGGCCTGCATCCCCGCGTAATCGATTGGGCCAGTTGCCATGACTTCCTCAGAAAAGTTTTTTCAGGCCGGGGATGCCGCCAAGCCCAGCAAATCCACCAAATAGACCAGCCGCAGTATTGAAAGCATTTGCTGCCTGATTGCCCTTTGCAATCTGGCCGCCTGCTGTTGCCGCCCCCTCTTGCTGAAGCAGTTGCGCGATATTGCCGCCAGTATTAGCAGCCAGCCCTGCGCCAGTAATGCCGGTTTGTAATGCATTCCCTGCGATGCCTTGGCCTGTTTGGAGCGCACCGCTGGCAGCAAGATTAGTTCCGGACATGCCAAGATTTGACAGCCCACCTAGACGCGCATACTGCTGATTGATAAGTTGAGATAGGAGCTGCGGACGGAATTGCGCAAGTGCCGCCTGAGTATTGCCGCCGCGAAGGCCGCCAGTTGCGGAAGCATTGCCCAGAATAGCGCTCTCACCTTGCTGGGTAAGCGCCGCCAACTCGGGGGATGCCTGTACCGCAGCCAAGGCAGCGCGCTGGGCGTCAGGGCCACTGGACCCAGTAATGGCAAGCATCTGGTCCAAAGATGAGCGCCCAGCACCAATAAATGGCGCAGCCAGCTCTTCAACTCGGGCCTGACCACCTCGAAGTGCATCAATCCCCTCGCCACTCAGGCGCCGAAGCAAATCCTGCCCATATTCAGACTGGCTCAGAATCTGGCCGATTCCCTCTCTTGCAGCCGCCGCCTGTGTAGACGCTGCCCCCTGAGCAGCTTTAGCCTGCTGCTTTGCTCCGGTGATGCCGCCAACAACATCGCCTAGGATATTCCCAACAAAACTCACGATTTATTCTCCCAATCCTGGCGCGTAACCCCGAGGAAATGAACGCCAATTAGCTGACCATTTTTCATGCATGCGTTACGCTTCATGCCCTCATAAGAAAACCCAAGCTTTTTGCAGTAGTTAACTGCTTTTTCGAAGCCCTGGATCACTTGCGCGGTTACTCGGTGGATCTGGTAATCGCTGAATACTTTATCGAGTAAGAGCAGCCCAAGTGCGCGGCTGTACTGAAGTGCATTTTTAGTCAGCAATGCATGTATATCCGCCTCAATGAAACACGAATGAATGACCAGAAACGCACCAACAGGGACGTCATCAACAAAGGCGACGTAATAATGTGCAAGTGGATGATCGATTACTTCAGCATGACGATAATCATGCCCAATGCGCTGGATGTACGGATCGTCATAGACCCAGGCTACATCAGATAACGAAGAAGCTTTAGAAACACTCAGGGCGGCCATGGCCATACTCTCAAAATGAGGCTGGCCGCTGGTCGCCCTGAATCTCAGCTGTCTATATTATAGGCAAATGCTATCGAATTGTGCAAGTTGATAGTTTTACGAGAACTTACGACCGCTTGCACGGATAACTAAAGCACTTGCAGCGCTTGCCAACGTGGAGATAAATCCGCCAACCTCCAGAATGTGTCCGACAACCTCGGGGAACGTATAGGACTTCCCGGCAGGAATTGTTTTCGTGAAAGTGATGGTATTTGACCCGCCAGCCGCGCCAGCCGGCGCTACCAAGTTGACGGAAATGGATGCCGGGGAACCCGTTACATTCGTTGCTGTGAACTTGTCAATCGAGGTTTGCATCAAGGTCGATGTGTATTGCGTTGTCTGTGCATTCTCTGCGAACTTTGCTTCGAATAACACTGCTGGAGTAGTTGCCATGATGTATTTCCTTATGATCCGATGCCGTTATTGATGAGAGCCTGACGAATATTATTTGCCAATGTAATGACGGTAGGCAAATCAGTAGCTGCTGCACCTAGTGCAAACGGTGTTTGTACAGCCTGCCCATTACAAGCAAATGCCCCTGTAGATCGGAGACTTCCAGTTACATTGACTAGGCCGGTTCCATCGATCTTCAGGCGCTCTGTTCCATTTACAAGGAAGCGATGGCCGAAAAATGATGCTGCCCCAACGCCGGAATTGTATTCGATTATGCCCTCGGTGCTGGTAGGGCCAAGGCCAATGGAGTACGCCCCGCTAGGCTGGAGTATCCATGCCTTAGTGGATGAACCGCCAGCAGAAATTGTCGTCTCCAGCGTCGTGAATCGGCCAGAGCGTGCGGTGGTCGCACCGATTGACATATTGTTTACGGTGCCCGCCGTGGCAGGGTTAATCGTTGCTGTTCCGGTTCCGGTTGGGCTGACAGTAACGTTGGCATTAGCAGGGCTGAGCGTTACCGTGGAACTTGCTGTGAGCGTTGTAAATGCGCCTGTTGATGGAGTCGTTACGCCAATCGAAGTCCCGTCAATGCTTCCGCCAGTAATCTCTACCTCGTCAGCATTCTGGATAGCGATTGTCCCGAAAGCTATGGCGGGCTGAAAGTCCTCAGATTCGTCCACTTCACCAGGCGCTAGAGAAAAATCCTCTTCCTCAAGATGATGCGCCCCACTTGGTGCCATCAAGGCTTGATCTAGCTCCGAAATAACATCTGTCAGCGCAGAAAGTGCCGCTGTTGCCATTGCAATTGCCGTATTGGCGTTGTTATTGGCTTGCTCGACAGTCGTCGGCAGTGACGTACCAACGTCCAGCAAGAGCTGTTCAAACGCTCTAATTGTCTGGTGGTCAGGGAGGAATTTCCTCAGTTGTTCACGCGTCAGCCCGAGTAGATTGTTAGGCATTCAGCGCCTCCACTTCCGCCTCTAGCCGTGCAAGAGAAATAAATGCGTCACTTGTACCCCGGAAATTCTGGATCCGCCAATTCCTCATATCGCCCTGGCGCTGCCATGTGATGCGCTTCAGTCGCTGGCCTTGAGTTCCAGCAGGGCATTCCTTTTCCTGACTCCAGTTTTCGCCATCCAGCGAGTATGAAGTCCAAATGATCGGATTTTCTCCGAGTGGCACGCGGCCAGGCAGTGCAACCAGTTCAAGGCTATGAATCTGCGCACCCTTACTCGCGTTATAGATGATCGGCGTACTGAACTCCCATCCCACCGTGGCGCCGTAGTGATGCGCAATGCTGTCATCTAGTACGCCAATACGAGCAACCTGTGGATCACCGACAAGCCACTTGTTGTAGCACCAGACATGGCTGACCGCCCTGTACTGCGCCTTCCCGACGATGGACGATGTAAGACTGAACCACACCGGGGACTCCAGCGCTTGGGATGCATTGGCGTCGTAAACAAGGCATTGGTCAGGCAAGTGCAGTATGAGATACTGGTGATTGCTATCCATGCGGGATTCGAGCAAGCAGCCGGCGAGATCCTGCTCAGAATACCCTTTCAGGATCATGTCAATTTCTCGCGTGGACACTTTCACGGTCACGCTGTTCTGAGCGATCCATACCGAGCAAGGCTCACCCCGTCCACCGCCGAGGAATGCAACAACTTCATCGGACCCTTGCGTGAACACGCAGCAAGCATGCGTACCTACAGCGCCGCGCTGGACCTGAGCGCCCTCATTTCGCTGGAATGGGAACCCTACCCCGCCGATGTTGTTGAAAACCTCGATAGTATAGCGATTTACCGCATGAGGCTCGTTGCGTAATTTCAGGATAGCAACAACAGGATCGGGGTCAACTTCACTTGATCCATATTTGAACGGGTCAACCGCTGTCGGGTCATTCAGCTCCGTGACAACAATGGACTCTCCATCTGTCGTCATGAAATAGCCATCAACCCAAATTACATCGAGGACAGTGCCAATATCCGAATCGGCAACTTGGGTAAGCGTGCCATCGTAGTAGTACAGATTTCCGCCACCAGCAATTGCAAGGCGGTCAAATGAGTAATCAAAAGACACATAGCCAGAGCCAGCAATAAAGCCGATGTCGTCAATACTGGCGTCAGCGTTGACGCGGACGAAATGACTGCCCATCACGCGATAGCAAATGCCGTTCCAGTTGATCCCACCCCTATCAATTCCAGGGGCATTAGCGGCAAACTCGACCAGCCCTGGCCCTGGCCGCAGATAGCCCTGCGAAATGCCTTGGTCTTCCGGAACTGGCACCATATTGCGCGGATATGCAACACGGAAATCTGCATTCTCGTCTGTGTAGATGCCGCGAACGATAGGGATTTGCATTATTTCACCGCTTGATCAGCAGTAAGGGCTACCTGCATTCCATCACCGGACGTTTGCCGGATGGCAAAGTAGTGGCCTGGAGGCAGCAGGATAGATACTGTGTTCATGTTGGTCACGTTCAGATTGCCTAGCGACAGAGAGCCGCCTACAGCGTTTTTGTACTTCGCCACGACCATACCACCGCCAGACGCCACGGCATTGCTTGGGCCACTTCTTACCTCACCCTCGCATGTTTCACCTACAGCAAGGCTTTGAGTAGCCGTGCATTCAATCGTCAGCGTGATATAGGCGGCGCGGGTCGGGTCACTGGCCTGATAAGCCGTAGCCAGCGACAAAGACCTTGCGCCGGGGCCATTTACTTCAAGCGTCCCGAATCCAGAGTCCATGATTAGTATCCATCGCCGGTCATGACCTGAAGCGATGTGCCGGCAGCACTGATATAGGCCAGTGTATCGTGCTTTGTATCTTTGGTGATGGTCGAGGCCTGCCCGCCAGCAATCGGGAAATCAGCAATAGACGCAGCAGTGCCAGGCTGGTCAGCGCTGCTGTACGTCTGGACATAGGCGATATTTGCGCCAGTATTAACAATGCGCACCTGGCGATTGTCTTTGTTGATTGTCGCGTTTGCGGAAGCTGCGGCAGCGGAAAGAACTTGGTTTGTGCCGTATGCCGGCATGAATGGTTGCTTGATCATGATGAGCCCTTTTTAGCCGACGCGGAACCAGGATTGATATACGCCATCGAAACGAAGGCGGAAGAATGCATTTTCGGTCAGAGTGGTAGGCGCGCCATTTACCGCAGTCGCGCCGTTGCCACTGACAGTCAGAGCCGTTACATCCTGAGTCGTGCTGACGAGAACTTGCTGTCCATCCACGCAGTTAGCCACAGGCGGAAGAACAATAGTGCCTGCTGCAAATCCACCGGTTGGCGTCATCAGCAGATATACGTTTTGACCATCCACAGAGGGGATTACAGCCACACTGAATCCAGACGCATTCGGCATACTGTATTGCGTCATATCGTCGCCAGGCGCTGTCAGGTTCTCTTGCAGGAAAGTCAGCAGAGTGGAAAGCGAAGCCTTGCGCGTGTCGCTATTTGCCGCTGCCCATACCGCCAGCAGGTCGGAGCCTGAGAGCGTATCCATGGACGAGAGTTGAGAGATATTCATGGATCACTCCAGAGTAATTTCGTTGTCCTGCTGTCCGGCGCTCAGTGATTGAGTCGGCGGCGGCAGGAATGTGTAATTCGGCGTGCGGTATGGCTTATTCCCGGCGCCAGATGGCAAGCTTGGCTTGAATTGCTGCTCAGGAGGGAAGGCGGCCAAGTTAGGCAGTGATGCAAATGCAGTACGTGCCGCAAGCAGAGTTTGCTGCGAAAGCGTCTTGCCGTAGCTTGGCCCCAAGCGCACAGCCAGGGTCAGATAAACAGCTTCAATCGCCCAATCAGGAAGCCCAGACTCTGAATCAAGCTCAGAATCATTTGGGCCGGCAGGCAGCGCATAGCCAAGGCGAATGCCACGATTTCCCCATGACGCCATCATGCTATCAAGCGTTCGTAGCGCGGCCTGCATGTCATCCGGGTCAATGTTGAAAATGTTCGGATTCTTGCCGATTTCCGTCAGTGCTTGCTCAATAATCTGCTGTTTAGTCCAGCTCATGGCTTAGCCTTGGGTTTGTTTTGCCTCAGCCACCATTTCAGCCAGGCGCTCGGTTGGAATGTTCTTTGGGAATTCAAGGCCCAGCTCAGTAGCTTCAGCCTTCAGCGCATCACGGTCTTGCGTGGCTTCATCCGGCGCAGCGGTCTCTTGTTCTTGCTTGGCCTGCTCTAGGACTGGTACAGGCTCAGGCTGCTCAGCACGGCGCTTTGCATTCGTAGTCGTATCTTCCCAGCCATCACCATAGGCGGCTTCATGCTCAGCTTCATCATTGACGATCAGCGTTGCGAAGCGCGCGCCGTGGATTTCTTCGACGCCAGGGAATTTGTACAGCATGCGTGGGTAATCGCTCATGGAATCCTCAGTAAGAAAAAAGGCCCGCACGTGGCGGGCCGTGTCACCCTTGACGAGTGCTGTTTAGATTTATGCCTGGCTAAACAGGATATTGCCGCACATCTCAGGGTTGGTCATACCAACACCCCAGCGCGAGTCGCAGCGATACTTGTACATCTTCGAGTTGATATCGAAGAATTTGTACAGCATAACTTCAATGCCCAGCTCGGTAGTACCACGCATGTAGCCGGCGCCAGCAGCGGTCAGGCCTTCATCAATGCCATTGCGACCTGGCAGCAGTTCGATAGCGCGCTCATCGAAGAACGGCATCACGTTGCCCGAAGTAGTGTTCAGGAAGGTGATAGCGGCGCCGTTGGCAGGGGTCGCGGTCACGTTCTTGTATTCAGCTTCAGGCTGGGTCGAGCCGCCGTTGGAGATGATTGGCGGGCTGATGGTCACAACACCCGAACCGCCAGCGCCGGAAACAATGGCGGTGATGGTGAAGGTTTTCAGTTGGCCAGTATCGCCTTTGGTGATGTGGTGAACAGCGTTAACGCCCGCAATGGTGAACTTGTCGCCCACCTTCACAGTGCCGGAAGTGACGGCAATGGTCAGGTTTTGGTAACGGTTGTCCACGTTGGCAGTTTCACCAGTCGAGGCGGTGCTGGTCGCTTTCGGCACGAAGAACTGATTGGCGCCGTTCACGGTCACAGTCACGCCAGCCGCAGCGGTCAGGCGGTAAGTGTAGTCCGACTTGAAGGTTTCGAAGCTGGAAATACGACCGATGTAGGATTGCTCGTAGGCAGTGTTCACCTTAGAGTTTGCCGAGGTCTGAGGTTTCGCCAGGGTGCTTGCCATGTTGTTGTAATCGCGGGCATGTGCGACTGCAACGCGGCGCCCCATGTCGCCAACCAGGCCTTGCTCGATCATCAGAGCGTCAGCCAGCGACAGGTCATCATAGCCAGAAGCGGCCACAGTACGCTTAACGGTCAGGGTGCCCTGAATACCGGCCACATCGGAGATGGAAACGTTGATCTTCGACGCCAGCGCCTGGAAGGCCGATTTCATCTTGCGATCACGTTGCTGCGGGTCGTTCAGATCATTGCTGGTCATCTTCCATGGCACGGACTTGTCATAGCCCAAGGCGATAGGCACGGACAATTGAGTGACATCCGAGAAGGATGCGCTGATATCGGTGCCGGCAGGGCCATCCACGGTGGTGGAGATGTACGGCACAGGGCGCCAGATTGCGGTGCCTTGCGAACGCTCCAGAATGACTGGGTCGGCGTTGAACTTGCTGACGTTACGGCCAATGACCAGCATGTCATCGAAGCCGGCCAGCATCTTGTCGAATTCGACTGTTTCTTGCTTGGAAAATTGCGAAGCCATGATTACTTATCCTTTAATAGTGGGGAAGTGCTGTAATTGCCTTTACTACGAAGATATTTAGCAGCAGCCTCAAGCACAGCAGGGCAATCTTTAAGGTTCCCGAGGCCACGATTGCATGCTTGACACAGCAACCCTCGAATCTCACCTGTCTGATGGTTATGATCTACTGATACTGCATGTGGATCACGCCCCCTTGGTGCCATCTCTACCTGACAAATTCCGCATTTACCTTTTTGATCTTCCCACATCAAATTAAACTGATCTGGGGAGAGTTTGTAATTGCGCCACAGATTACGAACAAAAGTTGCTGCTTTAGCTTCCTTTGTTGTGCTGTACGTAGTCATGTATTCCTTCATATATGCTGCTCTGGACTCTTTGTTTTCCTCATTCCATTTCTGGAAATTGGCTTTCACCTTGTCCTTATTGGCGGCACGCCAGTTTTTCATGTATGCCGACTTCTCTTCCTTAGTCATTGCCATTACGGCATTTCCTATGCGGCCTGCTGGCGGGAGCGCTCACGGTGGTAAGCGGCCACTTTCGTGCGGTCGCCTGTCCGGTCAGCTTCCTCCATCAACTTAGCCAATTTCGAATCCACAGCACCTGAGACTGGCGCGCTTGCACGCACGCGAGTTTCGGGGGCCGGGGCAGTTTTCTTCGGTTGGGTTTTCACTTGGGTCTCCAGCTTCGCCAGTGCCATAGCGAACTTTACCGGGTTAGAAATGGATGCCAACTCCTTTGCCTTGGCGGGGCGCTTACCGATGGCATATGCCAGCAGCGCGGAGTTATCGGCCTCCAGAAGGATTGCCTGCTGAATTTCGTTGAAGCTGCCACGTACAACATCTGCTGCTTCTTCGTAATCCGGCACGCGCAGCGCTGCCGCTGCCTTCTGATGAGTCTCGACTTTTGTTTTCCATTCCGTTTCAGCGCGTTCCTGTTGGGCGCGTGCATCTCGCTCGCGGCCTTCAATTTCAGTCTTGCGCTGGTGCCAGGCATCAAGCTTCCGGTCAAAGACTTCTTCATCAAAGTCAATGTCTGGATCGCTCATTTTCGGGCGAGGGCCAATTTCCTGCTTCGGCTCATTAACATGCGAGGCGGCGGCCTTCTCAGCCTTAAGCTCACGCAGTTCACGCACCACAGCACGATGCTCCTTGCGCAGGTCTTTCAACCATGCTGGAGCTGGGCCACTTGGTACGCCATCCTCAGCGGTACTCGGATCTTCGCCTTCCAAACTGACGACTAGGCCTTCCTCTTCATCTCCATCCTGGCCTTGGCCTTCTGGCGTCTCGCCAGATTCTTCCTCGGAACCATTCTCGGAGTTGCTTTCGGAGCCTTCCGCCTGCTCTTCCTCGGCGGAAGTATCGCCTTCTTCACCCTGGCTAATCTCAGTAATACCCATCTTTTCCCCTTTACTCGCTGAATTCGGCCAGCGGATGCCGCATGCCTGCATAATAGGCAAATTCTATCTTTGATGCAATACCGATAGCATTAAGTCTGTTGCTGAGCTGGCGCCACTGTCTGGGCAAGTTGCTGAGCCATCTGCATTGCAGTATTTATCCGCTCTTGCTCGACGCCGGCCAGCTTGGCAATCGTATCCGCCTCGGTGTTTGCGATCTTAGCATCCGTGAGTTGAGTATCGGCGGTATTTTTCAGTGCCAAGGAGCGCTCTTTCTCAGCCGCTGCCGCTAGGTACTGAGCGTTTGCATCAGGCTGGGCATTTGCCGACTCTTGGGCCAGTTGTTCCGCTTCCTCAGCCGTAGGTTTGACTGCACCCATGCGCACCAGCTTATTGCGGAAGAACTTCTGCACATCGCTCAAGCCCTCTCCTTCCATGTTCATCATTGCCATGGAGGTCAGAACGGTTTGCGTTTCTGGATCGGTTGTCAGTTGCATCATTCCCATCAGGGCGCGCACTGTTGCTGCACGGCGGCTGCTACTGGATGGACCAACATCTGCATAAACATCGAATTTGGCCTGCGAGATATCGTTTTCACGATAGGTCTTTCCGTCCTCATCCTTCATTGGTCGCATCAGTTCAATGCTGCCCACATCGCCGCTCGAGTGCAAAACCTTCAGCTTGCGGCCTTCCTCGATCAGCAGATCCTTATTCATGGACAGCCACACCTCGCCCAGGCGCTTGATGGTCTTGGCAAAGTTGGACATGTAGATGAACACTTGCATGTCTAGGCGCTGCTGGATCAACTCTACAGCCTTGCCAGATTGGTTTGGCTGGAGCTGTTCGCCGGCCTGCTGGTTGCCTAGCAGATCCTCAAGTGCCTGCTGAGCCAGTTGCGCCAGTGCGGCCATGGCTGGCGGGACATTCGGCGCCTTGGTGTACGCAATCGGGCCAGATGGCAGTGCTTGGCCTGTTGCTTCGTCCAGGATCGGATTAAGCAGAAGGTAAGGATATTTCTTGATATTGTCCTCTGCCCACATCAGCGCGTGGCCGGCAATCTGCTCAGGCGTGAGAATTGGCTTCTCGATATCGAAGCGTGCTGCCATCTCAGCCAGCCAGGACATGAGCATGTTCGACAGCATCTGCGCGTCTTTCGCTAGGCGAACATGGCCCATACAGCGCTCGATGCCATCCACATACCAGCGCTTGCCGTAGTATGGAATGATCGGGATTTCAGTGCCGGCGATGTAGCCGCAATCTTCTAGCACCTTATTGCCGGACATGATGTACTTGCGCACCTTCCGGCGCCGTACGCGCTTCTGGCGCACCTCACGGAAGCCGAGCGCGGCCAGCTCATCGGCGCGGCCTTCCTCCTTCAGCTCTTCAGCGGTGACTTTGATTTCGTTTGGCTCGTCATCAGTGAGCGCCAGGCCACGGAATACATGTAACATTTCGTGCTTTTGCTCAACGATATAGGCCTCGGCTACCCAAACCACATCAGGGGTACACCAGTCGAATTCCGCCTTGGTGATTTCCTTGGGCCAGCTCGCCGGATCGTCGTTGTATTCCTCTTTGTAGGCTGCGCGCGTCATAGGCGTCAGGACAAAGCATTTCGTCGCATCGCGCTTATCCTGACGCTTGCCGTCCAGGGAGTAGAACACGCAAGAGTCCGCATCGAAGATCGGTTCGATGCACACGCGTTGCTGGTCGTTGTCGTCGTCATCCTCGTCAACGTACTTTGCAATCAGTCGCAAGGCGCCAAAGCCGCCGCTTACGCCTTCCTCGAAGCAGTTATCGTAGGCCTCTTGGGCGCCACTGTCCTGCTCATCAGCACGATACAGACCGTCACATGCCTCTGCCAGTTGATCTGATTGAGTGCCATCCTTGGATACGAAGTCCACAGTGATACGGTTATTCCGGTACTCGTTAATGATGCGGATCACAGCCAAGTGAGTTTTGTTGAACTCGAAGCGCGGCTTGTTCTCGAACTGATCGCCAAGCGGGCCTTCCCATTGGGCGCCAGTTACAGAGCAAAAGCGACGATCCATAAGGCACTGAATGCGCGTATCACGCACCGCTAGTTGGATATCATCGAACTCAATCAGTAGCGCGCTATGAAGTTGCGCAAGGCGTTCTTGTTTGGTCTGAGCCATTACTTCTTACCTTTCTTGACTGGCTTCTTTACGCCCTCTGCTGCCAGCTTGCTTGCTGTCTTCCGAGGAATGCCGGCGCTCTTGGCGATCTTTGGATCATGCGCAGCAGCGCGGAACAGTTTGTTTTGCTTGGCGGTGTATGGCATGATCAGAGCTTGTAGAGAGTACCTTCGAAGTTTGCGGAAACCTTAACAGCATCAGTGCTCGTAAAGATGCACGGCAAAGCAAAGTCAACCATCGGGCCTACCGGGATTCCTGCCTCAGACTTGATAAACGTCGGCTGACCATCGTAGCACTGCAATTCGCGGGGATAGCCGCTAATGGAGTTTGTGAATCGGAAGAACGTGGAGAAGTCCGCGCGGCGAATTGAGCCCCCGGCAGCACGCAACAGCATGCAGTCGATCTGCTTGATGTTCGCCATGAATCCTGCTGGCGTCGTGAATACCGCCTGTTGAGCAGAGCGCTTACGCGGAGGGATTACAGCCCGTACAGTGCCGCCACCAGCGTCCCTAATCGTGATTGTCCCGAGATTGGTTTGTTTCCCCGTCACTGGCGTAATCATGCCGGCAGACGCTGCATTGATTCGATAGAAGTTCCCAGGGAGCGCGACAGGGGTAGTGCCATTCAATGGAATAGCGCCAGACGAGACAACAGCCCCCGCCACATCAATCCCAGATACTGTAAGATTCTGAGCGCCAACCCCTGCCGCAGTATCGCTTGCGCTACTGGAAACTGCCTCTAGTGCGGTATTCCCAAGCATCCATGGGTATGCGGCAGCAGTGCCCTCCCACACATCCTCGGCCAGTGCCGTAACGCCAGGAGCATTCACAATAGCCAGCGGAATAGTGCGCGTGCCAAACCCAGCAAAGCGAGTAATCCCGCTGCTGCTTAGCTTCCCCAGCAAAACCTGATCCGCGAAATCGTTAAAACTCCCGATGGAGGCATCCATGGATTCACCTATCAATGTTCAATTACCGATAGTTTAAACCAATGTCAACTAGTGTCCAGAGAAATACTTACCGGCGCCCGAATGCTGATTGCATAGGGATTGGTGCTTGATGAGTTGTCTTGATCGGCGCAGGGGTTTTCTGAACTGCCTGGATAGCATCAAACATCGGGTCAAGTTGGTCATCATGCGCGCCACCAGGGAATGCCGACGACTCCCCAAGGAAGTCTGATAGCCATTCTGCATCGATTGGCAGAAGTACATTGCCAGATTCTATGAACGGCGCCGAATCATGCCCGCGTGATAGCTTATCTTTGCTGCGCTGCACACCTATGATTGGCACACCCTCACGGCGTAGCGTCTGAATCAGGCCCGTCCCGCTTACTTTGTCCTCAACCTGCATGCTGCGGAGTGGAATAGCTGCATTCATCTTGTGCTTATTCCAGAACGCCCGAGCATGGACTAGCAGCTCTGGCGCCTCCCATTTTCCTCGCACCTGGTCAAGCAGAACAGCTTGACCGATAGTCGAGCGCCCCCAGCACTGCAATACGCTAAAATCGTTTTCCTCGCCTGTTTTTTGTGCAGTATCGGCAAAGATCGAGCGCCATTCGAGCGCTGGGATCGAGCTGTAATAGCGATACCATGATTCCTTGATGATGCCGCCGCCGCGCGGCGCTGGTCGCTGCTGGAGCTGGCCAGCAGTACCGTAAGAGCCGAGTGTCTTTTCCAACTCCTGCACCTGCGGCTCTGCGAATCGCTCAGGGAACATCAATTCCCCCTCTTTCTGGCGCGGATCACTCCAGCCAATAGAGGTAATGCAGCGCCGCCCTTCCTCGTACCGCATAGGGATGCAGAGATGAACGTATGGCAGCTTCATATCTAGGATAACGCCGGACGTATCCTTTTCGTTCAGGCGCTGCATGACAACGATAATGGCGGATTTCTCGGAGTTGACGCGGGTCGGTAACGTCTCAGTGAATGCCAGTCGCGCCTCTTCTAGCGCAGCCTCAGAGTTGGCATTATCGGCACTGATCGGGTCATCCAGGATCACGCGATCCCCACGGACACCAGTCATTGACGTAAAGGCGCGGGCCTGTCGGAATCCCTTATGGACGTTCCCAAACTCACGTTTTCCGTCCAGGTCGCGCGCAAACTCAAGCGGCCACAGACTCTGATACCAGACCGACTTGATCAGGTCACGGCAGCGACGGCTATCACGGATGGCAAGCGTCTCTTCGTGCGCAGTTCCAACAATACGCATTTCCGGAATGCCTTGCGGCCCCCACTCCCAAGCCGGCCAGATGACGCCAGTCAGCAGGGATTTCATCGTTCCAGGCGGGACATTCATCAGTAGGCGCGTAATATCGCCGCGTGTCACGGCCTCAAGATGCTCACAGATAGCGTCGAGCGCCCATCCCCATTTAAGCGGGGTAGCTGGTTCTAGCACTTTCCATGCGCGCTTAGCGAATTCAGCCAGTGAGCGCCGGCACAGCTCACGCTCAACGGCTATCAGATCACTTTGACTCAGCAGCATCGCGGGCAGCCATAATCTCAGCTAGGGCCTGAGTAGAAAGACCAGTGACATTCAGCGAGGATTCGACTTGCAAAGGCTGCTGCGGATCACCCACAAGCGCAACCTTATCGCCGTACTTCTTCGGCATCATCTTGGATAGTGCCCACTTTCTCACATCGACACGAAGGCGTGAGCGGCTAATCCATTCAGCGTTCGGACGATCCCCGTTTTCTGTCTCGATATTGTCTCGGTTCGTTTCATCGGCAATTTGGAACATTTCCTCAAACATCGCATCCGCGCGCTGCTCCATAGCATTTTCGTATTGTTCGCGCAAAATTGAATCGTTCGCTACCCATCTCAGGAAAGTACCAACATGCGGCATTCCATCTTCGCGGCAAATAGCCCTTAGGCTTTCTCCCTCTGACATACGAGAGCAGATTTCATCGCCAATTTCAGGCGTAAAAGATGATGGACGACCAGGATTATCATGGCGACGGTCATATTTAACAGTTCCAGTAGCTGAATCGGGTGTTTTCTCGGTGTTTTCCGATACTTTCTGTGTTTCAGCGGAAACATTGTTACGCGGCTTGCGCACTTTAGGCTCAGGCTTGGCCGTATCGGAGGGGGATTTTGCTGCCATGATGTATCACCTTCTGTCTACTGCCTTCCGGGCAGCGTCGGTGATGTTATGTTACAGCAATTTTGTGGATAAGTGGAGCGGAGGGCTTCAGTTAGGCTCGTTCAGGATGAGCCACCATGCGGCGCAGAGGCCTAAAAATGCGAAGATTACCATGTCTATCTCCGAGTGGTTTTGCAGCAGTCGCGCTCGCATGAGGCAGCGTTACTCGTTAGTCGGGTCGTGCAGAATTGATGATTCGCACCAGGGGCCGGGCCAGGTGCTGCGACTGCTACAAGAATTACAACTTCGACCGGGTAACGAACATCTATCCGACTCACCAAGCTGTAATTCGTGTAGCGACTGGTTACGCCAGTCAGGCGGTTCTGACCTCTCAACAGAACTGGGGCCTATGCAGGTCTGCACCTAGTTAAATCGACTATGTAGGCACTATGGCAGGCATCTTACACAGCCCCTAAATACTTTAGCGATTCAGGCTACTTACCGTCTTCCCGGCATGTTATGTGGTGGCCGGTGCTGGTTCCTATCCGGCTTTGCGGGGCCTTATCCGCCATGTTCGCTCCTGACTACCCACCGTCTAGAACCGTGGTCCGCCAGTTAGCGCATCAGCACTGCGCTCTCACCACAAAACCAGTCTACCAGAAAAAGAAGCCCAGCGGGAGCCGGGCCTAGGAGTTTCCAACTGGAGAAGCTGAAAGAGATTGGGTCTAGTATAGCTCAATCCTCACCATATGACAGCAATTGCTGTTTACATTTCTCTAGCAGGTAAAGTGCTTCAGGAATGTTTCCACAGGATGCTGCCATTATGCAGCCAGCTTCCGCTGCGCCTCCAGAAACAACGAAGCCAGCTTGCCAACCTCAAGTTGCGGGATTGCGCGCAGGTAATACTGCATGGCTTGCCGGATGGCCTGATACTCGGTGGTGGTCAGGTCAAGCAGCTCGGTTGGGCGCTGGCAGGCTTTGCCCATTGCAGTCCACGCTGCTACGGCTCGGTCGTACAATGGCCTGTTACCCATCCGTGACCACATCAGCACCCCGACGAGAAGATGTTCCGACAGCGTGTTAGCCAGCGCATTGGGACACTTCCCGCGCTTTGCCGCGTCGAGCGCTACCAGGGCAATCATGTGGATCTTGTCCACCGACTCTTGGTCGGGCTTGTTCTTGGCCGCGATCAGCATCAGAGGGTTGATGACGGAGCTTTTCTTTGGTTTAGCCATGTTCATCATCCTTGTGCAACCTAACCATGGTAGCAGCCAGCGCAACAATCGTCTTCTTTCCCCTCTCGTCCAGGCTGGCGAATAGCATTTGAAGCTGAGCGGCGCGTGGGTCGGTCATGTGTTCGACTAGGGTAACGGGGAATACTTGGCGCGCTTCATGCTCAAGCTTCTGTCGCATTGCCTCTGGCTGGCTAATCATGCCGTTTTGTCCGTATAGCATCACGCACCGCCTTTTACTACAAACTCAAATGGGGCCAGGAGGTACGCGGTGTAAATCAGCGCAGCCGAACCCGCTCCGACAACCAATCCGCCAATAACTTCACCCTTGCCGCCAAATCCGGCATAGGGGGCCGCAAGCAGCATGAAGGAGCCAAGTGCAGCGTAAATGCCGACGCCAGCAAGCAACAGGAATGCAATCCATTGAGCCACGATAACCATTATTTCCCCTCCTTCTCGCGCTCTTGGCGGTCGTGCTCAGCCTGGCGGCGGCCAAGCATGTTGCCGTACTTCTCTGCGGCCAAGCCGGCTACCCACACAATGCCTGCGATTGCGCCAAACAGGGCCAAGATTGCCACCGGCTCCATTTCCGGTGGGATCATGTCTTTCAGTGTCATGTTGCTCTCCTTGTTGTCGTTTTAGTAGATGCTTACCGCTTCTTTCGCCTCAATCTGCGCGCAGAGTTCGCGCAGGCGCTTTTCTTGAGCGGCCCTGGCTGCGGCCCTGGCTGCGTCCCTGGCTGCGGCCCTGGCTGCGGCCATGGCTGCGTCCCAGGCTGCGGCCATGGCTGCGTCCCAGGCTGCGTCCCTGGCTGCGGCCCTGGCTGCGGCCCTGGCTGCGTCCCAGGCTGCGGCC
>CAMLDQ010000015.1 GCA_946478965.1 uncultured Methylobacillus sp.
GCATTCGCATTCGCGACACTGGCCTTGTACATTCCGCACCACCTGACGGCTGTGCGTGCAACCCTCGGCTTCGCCATGGTGCTGATCTATTTTTTCTACATCATGCTCACCTTGCGCGCCTCCAAGGCACTGGTAGCCGATGGCCATGGCACGGAAGCGGACGAGCCGATGTTCTTTTGCCGCATCGGGCTGCCGAACAATCTGGCGGTCATTCTTCTGCAACTCGCCGCCGGTCTGGCTCTGCTCGTATTCGGGGCACACGGTTTTATCAATGGGGTGGAGGAAGCCGCAAGGATACTCGGCATTTCCGCACTGCTGCTTTCGCTGCTGATCATCCCGATCGCGACGGAACTACCGGAAAAGGTGAACAGCATACTCTGGGTACGCAGGCATAAGGACACGCTGGCATTCGGCAACATCACCGGCGCGATGGTGTTTCAGGGGACGTTGCTGCCTGCCATCGGTATCATGCTGACACCGTGGGAGCCGCGTCGCGAGGTACTCGCCGGCGTGGTCATCACCCTGCTCGCCGCCACCTGGGTACGGATACTTGTCGCCAAAGGCCACCTTAAAGTCTGGCACGTCTGGGTCAACGGCGCTCTTTACCTGACCTATTTGTCGATCGCGCTCGCCTGACGGCGTCAATCCCGACCCAGCCCCAACTTGGCGAGCCGATAGCGGAAGGCCCGGAAGCTGACCCCGAGCAGCTTGGCCGCGGCCGTCTTGTTGTGACCGGATTTTTCCAAGGCATCGAGAATCGCCCTCTTCTCGATGCTTTCCAGATATTCCGGCAGTGGCAAGTCGCCTTCAGAAGTGAGTTCATCAAATGACAATGAAGGTGACTCCAGCAACAAATCGCCGGCTTCGATGCATTCGCCATTGCACATCGCCAACGCACGTTCCAGTACATTCTCCAGCTCGCGCACATTGCCAGGGAACCCATGTCGCATCAACGCCTCTTCTACCTCGGCAGACATCGGCGGAACCTGCGAACCCAACTCGCGGCAATGTTTTTGCAAGATCGCTTGCGCCAGCGCAGGAATATCGCCTGCCATTTCGCGCAGCGGCGGCATCTTGAGCTCGATGACATTCAAGCGGTAATACAGATCCTGGCGAAACTGCCGGTCTTCCATCATTTGCGTCAGGTTGCGATGCGTAGCACTGATGACGCGTACATCAACCGTCTCTTCCTGGGTGCTGCCGACCATGCGTACTTTTTTTTCCTGAATCGCCCGCAGCAACTTGACTTGCATGGGCAGCGGCAAATCGGCCACTTCGTCCAGAAACAGGGTGCCGCCGTTTGCCGCCTGGAAAAACCCTTGCGTGTCCTGTTGCGCCCCGGTGAAAGCGCCTTTCTTGTAGCCGAAGAATTCGCTCTCCATCAGGTTTTCAGGAATGGCGCCGCAATTCACCGGCACGAATGGCGCATCGCGACGCACGCTTTTGGCGTGAATCAAACGGGCGGCAAGCTCCTTACCGCTACCCGACTCCCCGCTGATATAAACCGGCGCCTGGCTGCGCGCCAACTTGTCGATCATCAGTCGCGCCTGCACGATGGGCGCGGACTGTCCGATCAGCGCAAGTTCCGACGGTTCCGCACCTGTGCGATCCGACAGCTTGAGGGCCGCCTGCACCAACGGGCGCAATTGCTTGAGCGAGATTGGCTTCGACAAGTAATCGAAGGCGCCTGCTTTCAGGGCCGCCACCGCGTTCTCGGTGCTGCCATAGGCGGTAATCACGGCGACCGGCAGCCCGGGGAATCGCTGGGATATGTAGCGCATCAGTTCCAGCCCGTCGCCATCCGGCAGGCGCATATCGGTCAGGCACAAGGCGTGACGCCCGTGCTCCAGCAGCGTCCGAGCCTCGGTCAGACTGGCAGCGCTCTCGACCTGCAGTCCCATCCGCTCCAGGGTCAGAACCAGAAGCTCGCGTATATCCGGCTCGTCATCCACGACCAGACAGGTCGCAGTTTCATTCGGATTGTTCATCATGTTTCTTCAGATAGATACTGAATTTCGCTCCGGCCGGAGCCTCCAGGTAGTCCAGGCTGGCTCCGTTAGCTTCGCACAATTCACGCGCCACATATAGCCCCAACCCGGTGCCGTCCACTTCCGTCGTGAAAAATGGCTCGAACAGATGGGCGCGTACTTCCGCCGGAATTCCGGGACCGTCGTCCGTCACCTGCAGTTCCAGACCGGATCGCCGCGCATTTTCCTGCAATCGCAGATGCAAGCTGCCGTGCTGCTTACGGCCGTGACGCCAACCATTGCGGCACAAATTCCACAGCACCTGGTGCAAATGATGCTGGTCGAACAGCACATGCATGCCGGGAGCAGCGATCTCCAGCACGAAATCCGACGCCTCGAGTTTCTCGACCTGGCAGAATTGTTCATGAAACTCCTGCAGAAAGGTATCCAGCTCGACGGTAGCCTGCCGCACCCGATCACGCCGGCTCAACTGCAATACATCCTGCACCATATGATCTAGCCGCGCCACATTGTCATCAATAATCTGCAGCAGGCGGCGAGCGGTCGGATCGACCTCCTCTTCCTCCTGCAGCAACTGGTTTGCATGGCCTATCGCACTGAGCGGGTTACGGATTTCGTGGGCGATATTGGCCGTCAGGCGCCCGAGGGCGGCCAGCTTGAGATACCGGGCCTGCTCTTGTATGCGTGTCCAGTCTTCGATGAAAATCACAGCGCCCTGGGTTCGTATCGTCGCGACAGGCAAGAAGCGCAACAACAGCTCTCTTCCACTCACAGAAAATCTGTACTCCCCCAACCCATTTTGCCCACCATTCCCGTGCGCCCAGTCTGCATACAGTGCGGCAATATCAGGGGAGAATCTGTTCAACGGTGCGGACTGCAACACCGGATCCAGCCCTAGCAGCAGCTCCGCACGCGCATTATGGTGCCGAACCCGCATGCCCTCGTCTATCACCAATACACCATCCTGCATATCCCGGATCACCAGTTGGTTCACCTGCGCCAGGTTTTCGAGGTCGATGCCGCGCCTTGACGCCAACTCTTCGCTTTGCTGGGTCCGTCGGGCAAAGGAATGCGCAATCCATGCAGTCGCAAAACAGCCAAGGCTGAGCATGACGGCATGCGTGTAATCGTCATAACGCTCTGCCGAGGCGAACATCTGCCACGTCTGCTCCAACAGCAGTGCAATACTGGCCAACGCAGCATAAAACAAGGCAAGACGGCCCTGACTCAACAGACTGGAACCGGCAATTGCGACCACCAGCAACAATCCCAATCCGCTTTTCACGCCGCCGCTGGCGTGCAACAGCATGACGATGAAACCGATATCGCCAATGGCCTGCAGAGTCAGTTGCCGGTTGAAACGCGGCCAGCGCGCAATCGCCAGTCCCGCCATGATCACGCCGAAAACGAAATAGCCGACACTTCCGTAAAAGTACAGTGCGGTGTCATAGCTCTGCCACCAGGTCCGCTCATTGAGCAGAAAGTAGGCAGAGAACAGAATGCCGGCAATGAGCAGCCGATAAAAGTTGAAATAGCGCATCGTGCGCCAGTAGGCATCAGAGTGCGGTATCACGGGACTAAGCAGAGGGGAGGCTCGCATCATTGCGGAGGCTTCTCGCTGTGCTCCTTGCAGCAGAAGTAGGTACCGTGCCGCAAGATGCTTTCCGCCTTCGGGATGTGCAGCCCGCAGGCCGCGCAGGCAACCATGTCTTCAGATTCAGGCCGAGGCGGCTTGGGCGCCTCCAGGCTACGCTGATATTGCTTGATTATGCTCAGGATCAGCCATACGGCTAGTGCGAGCAAAAGAATTTTTCCCAGCATTACGGGTTTTCTCGCGAAAGAAAGACCGATTGTAACTAAAAGCAGGGCACGCAACAAAAACCAACCTGTTATACTCGCCGCAATCTTGCAGGCGCAAGCACGCTGAACAGAATGGCAGATTCCCAAGAATTATCCGATTTCCTGGCACAAGTCGAACGGCGCGCGTTCAAACAGGCCGTATTCGCAGTGCGCAACGACCAGATAGCCCTCGACATCGTCCAGGACGCAATGCTCAAGCTTGCGGAAAATTATGCACAGCGCCCGGCTGGGGAGTTCCCCATGCTGTTCCAGCGCATTCTGCAAAACACGATACGCGACCACTTCCGTCGCCAGAAGGTCAGGAACCTGTGGACAACGCTGTTCTCGTCCTTTTCCTCGCCCGACAACAGTGACGACGAATATGATCCCTTGGAAACCCTCAACTCGGTCGAAGATCATGGACAAAACGACCCGCAAAACGAAGTTGAGCGCAGTGAGACGCTTGCTATAATCGAATCGGCCTTGCAGAAATTACCGCTACGTCAACGCGAAGCCTTCATCCTGCGTTACTGGGAAGATATGGATGTAGCCGAGACTGCATCGGTCATGGGTTGCTCCGAGGGTAGTGTAAAGACGCATTGCTCCCGCGCAGTGCACGCATTGGCGGCAGTGCTCGGCAAGAAAGGAATCGGGCTATGACACAGGAACGGGAAGCCGCAAAAAAAATCATCGAAATCCTCGACTACGGCACGGCACAACTGGATCAGGACACCGCTGGCAAGCTGGCCGAGGCCCGCCAGCGTGCGGTAGCCGCGATGGTAGCGCCGGCACATGTGGCACATGCCCACGCTTCTCTCGCCGGATTTGGTCACTTCATTGCAGATCACATGCATGGCGCGCGGATCTGGATGCCCATGGCACTCGTCATCGGGCTACTGGTATTCGTCGTGCTGCAACAACAACATTCCTCCAAAGCACCTCTCGAAGGCGACGCCTTGCTGCTCGCTTCCGACTTGCCGCCGGAGGCCTACGTAGACAAGGGATTTGATGCATGGCTGGAAAGCTCTTCGCGACATTAGCATTCGCCGCATGGCTGGCGGCCTCCCACGGTATCGCCAATGCGGACACTCAACCCCAGTGGAACCAGCTCAGCGAGGAACAGCACAAAGTACTGGCGCCTTTAGCCAAGGAGTGGGATACGCTGCGCCCTTGGCAGCGTGAAAAAATGCTCGATATTGTGCACGACTATCCGCGCATGACCCCGCAACAGCAGCAGCGTGTGCAACAGCGCCTCGACAACTGGAGCCGCATGACGCCGTACGAACGCGAAAATGCGCGCAAAAAATACCAGAAATTCGAATCCTTGCCGCCAGCAAAGCAGGAGGAGTTGCGAATGAAATGGCGGGAATACCAGCATTTGCCGGAATCCGAGCGCGAAAAGCTACGTGGCAATCGCCCCGAGTCGGCACCGGAAGACGCTCTCGGGGACTAACAGCCATCACCATGCAGACCCCCGGCCTGTTACGGCGCCTGGGGGGCGTGCTTTACGACGCACTTGCCGTCATCGCCCTCTGGTTGCTCGCCTCCGCTCTCGTCACCACCATGTTCGGCGATGCCGGACACGGCCATGCCCGACTGCTGCTGCAATGCGTTTCCCTCACGATCGTAACGGCATACTTCCTTTGGTGCTGGACGCACGGCGGACAAACCTTGGCCATGAAAACATGGCGTATCCGTGTGATCAAAGACAATGGCCGTCCGCTTTCGGCTATCGACGCGTTACGTCGGTATTTGCTGGCCTGGTTCAGCGTGGGACTTTTCGGTTTCGGCCTGCTGTGGGCACTACTGGATAAGGACCGTCAGTTCCTGCACGACCGGCTCGGGCATACACGCTTGATCCGGTCCGATACTGCCGGCGTCAGTGACGCTCCGTCCACGCCAGCATCACCACCCCCGCCACCAGAAAAAGCAGGGTCGGCACCGTCGCACTGAATATCGGCGGCCAATCGTTGAGCAGGCCGAGATGGACGAACAGGCGATTCAGCACCTGATAAGTGATGCCGAGCATGATGCCGGCAAAAATCTTGGCACTGATACCACCCGAACGCTGCTGCAAGAAGCCGAACGGCAACGCCAGCACGACCATGACCACGCATGCAATCGGATAGGCGAGTTTCGCCCATAAGGCAATTTCATAGCGCGTGGTTTTTTGATGGTTGTCGCGTAAATGCCCGATATAGAAATACAGATTCCAGACCGACATCTTCTCCGGCACCACCAGCAGCATGCTAAGCAGTCCAGGCTCGATTACCGATTGCCATTTGGCCTTATCGAAATATTCCGAAGTGATTTTCTGGTCGGCGAAATTGGTCTGGTTCACTTCGCCGAGTTCCCAATGCCCATGCTTGTAGTGCGCTGTCTTGGCATTGCTCACGGCCCGCAGCTTGAAATCCGAATCGAATTCGTAGATATGGATGTTGAGCAGCCTGGCATCCGGTAGCACGTCTTCGACATTGATGAAGCTGTTGCCATCTTTCACCCACATGCCGGACCGAAAGTCCTGCGCCACGACCGAGTTCGTTGCTTTGATGCGCATGCGTTGCGCGACGCGCTCGCTCATTGGTGCAACCAGTTCGCCGCCGAGAAAGGTGATCAAGGCAAACATCAAGCCGACGCCCAGTAGCGGCTTGCCGAGTTTGGTCAAGGATATGCCGCTGACCCGCAGTACGACCAGCTCGGAATTGCGTCCTAACTGGGCCAGCGCATACAAGCTGCCGATCAGCACGGCAAGGGGCACCACCTCGTAGACATGTCCGGGCACGCTGAGCAACACGAACAACAACACTTGCGGGATACCGTAGTCGCCTCGCCCAAGATCTTCCAGCTCCTGAATCAGGTCAAAAAATGCGAATAGGGCAAGCAAGCCCAGCATCATCAGCATGATGCTGACGACCAGCTCCTGATAGATATAGCGGCTGTAGAGTTTCATCGACGGAACAACCTGGGAAGCACGGGCAGCAAGAACAGCCTGCGATAGAACAGGTAGACGATCAGCAAGATCACCACGCCGTGCACCGGCCACAACCCAACGATCGCCGACACCTTACCCTGGGATATCCAGGCCTGCATGATGCTGAGCATATTGTTGTAGATGACATAGACCAGCAACGCCATGATCAAATTCGCGGAGCGCCCTGCACGGGGGTCAATAAAGCTCATCGGAATCGCCAGCAACACCAGCAGAAAAGCCGAGACCGGCGTCGCAATACGCCACTGGAATTCGGCATTATTGGCCGGAGATCGGTCACTCATGAGTTCCGCGGTTGTGCGTGTCTGGGTTGTCGATGCCGGCTCCTGCACATCGCCCGGCTCGATGCGTATCGCATAACTCTCGAAGCGGGTGACCGTGTATTCAGATGTGTTTGGTGTGCCCTCGTAGCGCCGGCCGTTGGTCATCACCAGAAAATTGTCTCCATTGGGGGCCGTGGTACGATAGCCTTGCTGCGATACCATGATGCCCAGTTTGTGATGCTGCATCGATTGCACGAACACGTTTTTGACCAGATTGCCCAGTTTGTCGAAGCTTTCGACGAAATAGACGCGATCGGCATTGGATGACTCCTTGAATACGCCGGGAGAAATCGCCGATAGCTCATCGCGGCTCTTGAGCTGCTCGGTGTACTCCACGCCCTTGTTGGTTGCCCAAGGCGTCACAAACAGACTCAGCAAAGCCACCAGAAGAATGACGGGCATCGCAAACGACATCACCGGCCTTACCCAGGCCGCCAAACCGACCCCGGAAGTGAACCACACCACCATTTCGCTGTCTCGATGCCAGCGGGTCAACGTCAGCAATACCGCGATAAAAAGAGTAAGCGTCAGCAACAACGGAAGAAATTTCAGCAAACTGAATCCGAGCAGCGCATTGATGGCATCGCTCGCCAGCGCGCCGCGCGCGGCAACGCGCAGGTAGTAGGCGATACGCTGGGCCAGCATGATGCCTATCAAAGTCATGAACGTGATGAACGCGGTGGAATACAGTTCCTGCGTCAAGGAGCGTCTGAATATCATCCCGGGTTTGAATTCGCGAGGAAACGTTGGATAATCGGATAAATTTTAGGAAAGGGCTTGAGGCATGGAATTTAGCATAAAAAACGGCAACCCGGAGAAACAGCGTAACGCTTGCGTCATCGTGGGCGTCTTCGAGTCGCGCAAACTGTCTGCTGCTGCTGCTGCCATCGACCGCGCTTCGGACGGCTACCTGGGCAGCATCCTACGCCGCGGCGATATGGACGGCAAACTGGGCAGCACCCTGCTGTTGCACAATGTCCCGGGCACGCTGTGCGACCGCGTACTGCTGGTCGGTCTTGGCAAGGAGCGCGAATTCCGCGAACGCGAGTACCGCAGGGCAGCCAATGCCTCGCTCAAGGCCCTGGAGAATCACGGCGCCAACGATGTCGCCACTTTTCTGCCTGAACTGCCGGTCAAGAAACGCGATATTGCATGGAAGATCGAGCAGATGGTTGAAGTCGCCATGGATGCCGCCTACCGTTTCGCACATCCGCAATGCAAAAAGGAAGAGGATCGCCAGGGAGTGCACCGGCTGATCATCAACGTTCCCCAGCGCAATGACCTGAAAATTGGCGACCTTGCACTGAAACGCGGGCTGGCGATTGCCTCCGGTATTCGTCTTACCAAGGACCTCGGCAATTTGCCCGGCAATATCTGCACGCCAAGCTATCTCGCCCAGCAGGCAGTAGAGATGGGCCAGAGCTATGGGTTCAAGGTCGAAGTGCTGGAGCAGGATGACATGGCAAAGCTGGGCATGGGCTCGTTGCTGAGCGTCGCCAAAGGTAGCCGCCAACCGCCCAAGCTCATCGTCATGCACTACAGCAAGGGACCATCAGGACAAAAACCGGTGGCGCTCGTCGGCAAGGGCATCACCTTCGATGCCGGCGGCATCTCCTTGAAGCCGGCCGCGGAAATGGATGAAATGAAATACGACATGTGCGGTGCCGCCAGCGTACTGGGCACGATGAAGGCCGTGGCGGAAATGGATCTGCCGATCAATCTGGTCGTCGTGGTCCCGACTTGCGAGAACCTGCCGGATGGCGCCGCCAACAAACCGGGCGACATCGTCACCAGCATGTCCGGACAGACCATCGAAATTCTCAATACCGATGCCGAAGGCCGCTTGATCCTGTGCGATGCGTTGACCTACGTCGAGCGTTTCGAGCCCGAAGCCGTGGTGGATATCGCCACCCTGACGGGGGCCTGCGTAATCGCGCTTGGCCATCATGCAAGCGGCCTGTTCGGCAATTCGGACAGCCTGATCAAGGCATTGCACCACGCCGGCGACGAGGCGTGCGACCGCGCCTGGCCGATGCCCACCTGGGACGATTATCAGGATCAGCTCAAGAGTAATTTCGCCGACATGGCCAATATCGGCGGCCGCGCTGGCGGAAGTATCACCGCTGCCTGCTTCCTGTCCCGCTTTGCCAAGAAATTCGACTGGGCACACTTGGACATCGCCGGCACTGCCTGGAAATCCGGCAAGGACAAGGGCGCGACCGGCCGCCCCGTGCCCTTGCTGACGCATTTCCTGATGCAACGCATCGAGGGATGATGCGTCGGCAATGACGCGCATCGATTTCTATTTCAATGTTACGGACAAGTTCCGCCAGGTGGCGGAACTTGCGCAAACGGCACTGCGCAAAGAACGTCGCCTGCTCATCTATACTCCTCCAGAAAGCGTAGCACTGCTGGAATCCACCCTCTGGTCACACAACCCGACCGGGTTCCTGCCCCACTGCCGCAGCACACATCGGCTGGCCGAGGAAACTCCGATCCTGATCGAGTGCGATGGTTCACACCTGCTTCATGATGACGTACTTATCAACCTGACCTCGTCGCATCCCGCATTTTTCAGCCGCTTCAAAGGCCTGATCGAACTGGTGGGACTGGACGATGAAGACCGTGGCCTGGCACGGGAACGTTATCGTTACTATCGCGACCGCGGCTACGAAATCAAGTCGCACGATGTGAAGGGGCAATAAATGTCGGATCCCGAAGAAGATAACCAGCAATTCGAGCAGGTGCTTACCCGGCTCGATGCCTTGATGAAGCGCAGCCACGGCATACCCCCGAACGATGCGGCGGAAGAAACCGACACGCAGATGCTGGAAATCACTCTACCGCCGCTGGATGCTACCGATGCCGCAGCGACGGAGATGCCCGCCGCTGCTCCGGAAGAAAATTGCGACGCGCCGGTTTTCGTGCTGGAGGAAAAGGAAGCTGCCAATATCCCTGTACTTACCGAGGTTTATGACGGCGCACTGTCGCTGCAACCGCCACCTGACCCGCGTGAGGAAACCATCGACAGCATTGTGGATGCACTGATCCCACTGATGCTCGATAACCTGGACATGATCGTTGCCGAGGAGGCCGCCAAGATGCAGCTGGCCATTGCCGATCGCCTTCGTTCCGAAATTGGCGAAACATTGCGACAACGCCTGTTGCAGCGTCGCTAACCGCTCGCGATGAATGCTATTGGCGCAACAGTTTTTGCACGATCTGACTGCCGACCATATCGCCTTCGACATTGACCGCCGTCCGGAATGCATCCAGCAACCGATCTATCGGTAACAGAATAGCGATCGCCTCGACCGGCAAACCCACCGACTGCAGCACCATCACCATGGTCACCATACCCGCACTTGGGATGCCAGGCGCCCCAAGTGCAGCCACCATGGCCGTGAAAAACACGACCAGCTGTTGCCCGCCGCTAAGGTCGATCCCGGCCAGATTGGCAATAAACAGAGCCGCGGCCGCCTCGTACAAGGCCGTACCGTCCATATTCACGGTCGCCCCAAGCGGAATGACGAAGCCGGCGATATCACGCTTCACATGCAGATGCTGCTCTACGCATCGCAGCGTCACCGGCAATGTTGCCGAACTCGAACTCGTCGCAAACGCCGTCAACAATGCTTCGCGCGCACCTCGCCACAATGTTCTCGGCGTCGTGCCTGTCACGAGGTAGAGCAAGAGCGGCAATACGATGAGGCCATGCAGCAAGGTGGTCCCAATCACTACCGCAATGAATTTCCCCAGCGTAGCGAGCAAAGCCGCATCCTGGGTTGCAACCAGTTTTGCCAGCAATGCCATAATGCCGAGCGGAGCGAGGCGCATGATCCAGCCCACCAGCATCAACGTAAGCTCCAGCAATTCTTGCAGCAAGCCCAGCACGTTGCGATAGCGCTCGCCGCCGACGACGAGGGCTATTCCGAGCAGCAATGCGAACACCACGACTGCCAGCACATTGCCTTGCGCCAAGGCCGCCACCGGATTCATGAACAGCCCGTGCAGGAAATGACTGAAAAACTCGGGCAGGGGCAATTGCTTTGCCTCGAAACCCTGCATGGCACCCTGGAACATGTCCAGATGCATACCTTCCCCTGGGCGGAACAGGTTGGCCGCACTCAACCCAAGCAGGATCGCCAGCGCCATCGAAACAACGAAGAACCCCAGTGTTGCCAGCCATACGCGGTGCATCTGATGATGGGCTCGCAGGTTGGCAACCCCTACAGAAATCGACGCGAACACCAACGGGATCAGCACCATTTTCAGCAGGTCGATGAACACCCCTCCCACCAACCCTGACGTATAGAGTCCGGCAGACACAACAGCCGAATTCGCCCCTACAGAGGCAAAAAGCCCCCCCGTCGCCACACCGATGACAGCACCGAGCAGTATCTGGGTGTTAAGAGAAGGTAATTTCATTACATATCAAGCGATAGTCGGAAAGGCGTTGCGGTGTTGCCGCACCCCGTGATCAACAGCGCCAGGCCTCGCTCGGACCCGCGCAGTCTGGAAAAATCAGCCTTCAGAGACGCCCCAGGGGCTCGTACGCACCCTTGAGCTGTTTGTATTCCAGCATCGCAACCAGTTGCTCAAGCTGTTCGTTCAGCGCGCTCAGGTTCTCATGTTCCATTTTCATCAGCGCATCCGACAGCACACCACGATAAGGTGGCGGCGCATTCTTCATGACACTCTCGCCGGCGGGGGTCAGGCTCAGCATCACGACGCGGCGATCTTCCGAGCTTCTGGTCCGCTGCACGAGTCCCTGGGTCTCCAGTTTTTCCAGCAGATTGCTTGCAGTGGATTGATGAATGGACATCGCCTTGGCCAGTTCCGTCACCGTCAAGCGGGGGCGCTCGAGAATCTCGGCCAGGGCCCAAAGCTGCGCGCCACCCACGCCGGCCTTGCTTTCCACCTCGTGGGAATGCCGATTGACCGCCTGGAATATGACCCGGAACATCTTCAACACCGACAGTGCGTCGGACCGGCTGGACTCTGCAACCGAGGATGAAGCTGGGGAATGCGTAGCTCGAGAGGTGTGCACTTCACTTACCTATGGGTAATTGAAGTAGAAATTCTACCGTCTTTTCAGACGAAATGCTGAGCACGCGCGTATCCGGCATGATCGCCTATTTTTTCTTGGTGTTGGCCTGCATTTCCTCGATGACTTTTGCCGCCCACTCCTTCCCGCCCAGACCAAATGCTATCGCAAGCGCCAAGAAGACGGCGCCGACTACGATAACAAACAGCGCGGTCAGCAATTGCGTTCCGATGTTCAGCTGTTCAAGGGCGACAAAGAGCGCAAATACTTGCACCAGGTACTCGCTGGAAGTACTTGCCACCAGAGCACCGTCGAACTTGATGCTGTGCAGCCAGGCAAAAACGAGCCGGTTCACGAAACGCGCCAGCAAGGTACCGAAAATCAGAACCAGGATGGCAACGATCACATGCGGGAGGTAGCCGGCCAAGCCTTTGAGGATGCCGGAGGCCTCCTCTAATCCAAGCATGTTGGAACCGGTTATCACGAACATCAGGATCACCAGCCAGTAAACGATTTCGCTGATGATGCCGGACAGTGTCAGGCGGACGTTGCCCTGCTGCAGAAACGATTCCAGGCCGGACTTCTGGGCGATCGCATCGAAGTGCGCAAATCGCAGCAGGCGATGCACGCCATAACGTGCCAGCCTTGCCACCAGCCATCCGGCCAGGAGAATAACAACGACAGCGAGGAATTTAGGTACAAACGTAGCTACCTGAACCCAGAATTCGTTCAGGGAAGTTACAAAGATGTCCAGTTGATTCTGCATAAGCGTCGTCTTTCAGAATAAAAAATGGGAGCGCAATAAAATTTTACTACAAGAAACATAGAACGCCCCCGAGCGCTCTGCTCCAGCGAAACCTGCCTATTCAAAGGGATGCGTATATTCATACAAATGTATTCTCACGTCAACCCTGATGGCTCATCAGTCTCGCCGCTTACTCCGGAGCAACCCGCTCCATTGCCGCCGCAAAAAAACCATCCGTCCCATGCTGGGGCGGTAACAGCTTGAGATAGCTTCCCATATCCAGCGAGATCTGCTGCTGTGCCAGCACACCGGACGCATTGACCAGCCTGAATTCGGGATGTGCCGCCAAAAAACTGTCTACAATCGCCTCGTTCTCCTCGCGCAGCAGACTACAGGTCGCATACACCAGACGTCCGCCATTTTTGACCAGCTTTGCCGCGCTTTCTAGTATCGCCGCCTGCTTGACGGTCAGCTCTTCAATATCCTTTGGCGTCTGCCGCCATTTCAGGTCGGGATTGCGCCGTAACGTGCCGAGTCCGCTGCATGGGGCATCCACCAGCACGCGATCGAACTTTCCCGCCAGCCGCTTGAGCTTGGGATCGCGCTCACTGGCGATAACCTGGCTGTGCAGATTGGACAAGCCGGAGCGCTTGAGGCGCTGCCCCAGGTTATGCAGACGCTTTTCCGATACATCGAATGCGTACAGGCGTCCGGTATTGCGCATCAAGGCGCCCAGCGCCAGGCTCTTCCCGCCAGCGCCTGCGCAAAAGTCGGCCACCATTTCACCGCGGCGCGGCGCCACCAATTGAGCCAGCAATTGGCTGCCCTCGTCCTGCACCTCCACCTTGCCTTCCATGAATATCGGCTGTCGGTGCAGCGCAATCTTGGTCTGCATGCGTATGCCGTAAGGCGAGTAAGGCGTGGGTTCGGCCTCGATCCTGTCGCGCGCCAGCTGCGCAAGCACCTCCTCCCGCGTCGCCTTTACCGCATTAACACGCAAATCCAGTGCAGCCGGCACATGCAGACTACGAGCCAAAGCGAGCGCTTCCTGCTCGCCGTACTGGCTGACCATACGCTCCCACAACCAGTCGGGAAGGTCGGCCTGCACCGCCAGCGGCAGATTATCGGTGGAACGGGCCTTGATTGCATGCGCCCATTCGGTCTGCTGCTTGTTCAGTAGCGGCGCCAAATCGCGCAAGCTGATGCCCTGCAGGCGCAGTTGGGCCGCCAGCAACAAGCGCCGCGCATCGGTGCTCTCGGCCAGATACTCGAGCAGGCGTCTTCTGCGCAACACCTGATACACCGACTCGGCGATAAAGGCGCGATCCTTGACACCCAGCTTCGGATGCTCGCGGAAGTAGGCGCTCAGTTTTGCATCTGCCGGACCGTACGGAGCCAGCACCGTTGCCAGGGCCATCGCGGCCTGGCGGATCAGAGGTTCATTCAGTTGGGTCATCGCTCTATTCGAGAAGCAGGCGCGTCACGTTGCGTTCCATCACCGTGCCATCCTCTTCAGTCTTTCTGATTTTGACGGGGAGATAATGATAATCGACAGCGAGCCAGGCTTCGGCTTTTTCTTCGCCATCGCCGCTGCTTTTGACAATATGCATGCAGTGCAATGCCCCTATCGCCGTGTTGAGGTCTTCCTCTCCTTCGAAACCGTAATCGTAGGTTTTCAGGCGTTTGCCGTTGGTGATGGACAAATGCATTTCCTGCAACGGAGGCACGAACATGAACTGGAACATAAAGCTCATCAAATCCTGCACGCCATCGGCTACCGAAGCCGTTCTGGTACGCCCGCCGGCTTCCATGCGCACGGTATAGGTCACCCAGTCAAAGGTCGCGCGCTGCGCCTTGTCAGGATTTTTGCCATACTGGTAGACATAGCTGGATGGTCGCAGCCCATGCTCCGTCACCTCGCCCTCGCTCTTCTGGGCCAGATCGGAAAGAGCGAGGGCCAAAAGCCCCTTCGGTTCAGCCACACTCGTCAGCGTATAACGTCCATTTGGATCGACGTGATATTCCTGCCGCTCCGTACCGACAACGCTGCCTTTGTGCAAAATACGATAGTCGATTTCGACATGCGTGGGCGGCGGTGGCAGAGTTTCTTTCCCGCTTGGCGAGTCTTGAGGAATTTCCGTTTCCCCGTCGTAAGTGCTGTCAGTTGCAGCATCTGCCGCTTCGGACGATGGCGCTGAAGCAGCTTCGAGCTCATCCTCCGGAGCCGGTACGCTATTCTGAGATACAGGCTGGGGAGCCGACACTGGATGCTCGAGGGGAGATGGCGCAACCTGCTTGGGTTTCGCCTTGGCGACTTTCTTCAGATGCGGAATGGTTCTGGCGGCTGCCCTGGCAGGAAGGGCCGGTGGGGGGGGCGGCTGCAACTCCACAACAATAGGCTCCGCCATCGATAAACTCCACCCACTCCATGGCATGCGCGTGATCAGCAGCAAATGCACCAGCAGCGACAGCAGCAGCGCCCACAGAACCGCGCGGTAAGGATGCTTATTCCACATGCAGGCTGGTCAGCATCTGCTCGATTTTGGCTCCATTCTCATCCTGCAAAGTAATCCGTACCGGAATATGGTAAGCCTCATCGCCCAGCCAAAGCTCCTTTTCATCGTCCGCCTGCTCTGCATTCACCAGATGCAGAGTTTTGAACGTGCCAGCCGCACTGTCCACGGACACATCCCGCTCCGCAACACGATAATGGTAAACGCGCAGTTTTTTGCCGGTCGTCACGGGAATATCCACCGCATCCCCCTGCGGCGGAACAAACATGAACTGGTAGGCATAGCTGAGGAGATCCTGCGCCCCTTTTTCCAGCGGCGCAGAGGAACTCTTGCCCTTGCTTTTCATCGTCAGTGTGCCAGCAGCCCAGTCAAAATCAGCAAAAATCGCTTTTTTTGGGGAATCGCCTTGCTTCAGCTCGAAATGTACCGGCTTGAGGCCGGCCTCCCCGACCTCTCCTTCACTGAGCATGCGACGCTTGCCGAACAGCGCATAGACTCCTATTCCTTCGGTTACGCTCTCTATCCGGTAATGCCCATTATTCTGTCGGAACGTCTCGGTCACCGTGGCGAACGGCTGGCCGTTGCGTGTCGCATGGTAAACCACAACAAACTGCTGAGGTGGCGCTGCAAACGCGAACGCCTGCATCAACAACAGGGTTACCGCGACGAGCATGCGTAACATGTGAGTCTCCTTGCCTGGATAACGGAACAGGCGAGCGAAGGTGGGCGGAATCAGACGATAACGGTCTGATGCTCGCCCGGTTGACGCACACGCACCGTACCGATTCGTGCGACCTGCTCGCCCTCTGCAGCCAACAGGGCAATCGCTTGATCGACATCCGCCACAGCGACGATGACCGCCATGCCGATTCCGCAATTGAAAGTGCGCAGCATCTCGCCCTCATCAATGTTGCCTTGCTGCTGCAGCCAGTCGAACAAAGGCGGAACGACCCAACTGCCGCGCTGCAGTTCTACAGTCACGGTTTCTGGCAGCACGCGCGGGATATTTTCGGTAAGACCTCCACCGGTAATATGCGCCATGCCCTTGACCGGCAACGCCGCCAGCAGTTTGAGCAGCGGCTTGACGTAGATGCGGGTCGGCTCCATGACCACATCCCGGAACGGACGGCCGTGGAAATCGCTGTCCATGTCGATGCCGGAGACTTCGATGAGCTTGCGCACCAACGAATAGCCATTGGAATGCGCGCCGCTGGAAGCCAGCCCAAGTACCACATCGCCCGGCGTGATGGTAGTGCCATCAATGATTTTTTCCTTGTCCACCGCCCCAACCGAGAATCCGGCCAGGTCATACTCCCCCGGGGGGTACATGCCTGGCATTTCGGCCGTTTCACCGCCCACCAGCGCACAGCCCGCCTGCTCGCACCCTGCCGCGATACCCTTGATTACCTGCGCGGCTGCACCGACCTCAAGCTTGCCACATGCAAAATAGTCCAGGAAAAAAAGCGGCTCGGCACCCTGCACCAGGATGTCGTTGACGCACATCGCAACCAGGTCGATGCCGACGGTATCGTGCTTGTTCAGCTGGAAGGCCAGCTTCAGCTTGGTCCCCACGCCATCGGTGCCGGACACCAGCACGGGATTATTGAATTTCTTGGGAACCTCGAACAAGGAGCCGAAGCCGCCGATCCCGGCCAGAACTTCCGGGCGCATGGTACGCTTGGCGAACGGCTTGATGTCTTCCACCAGCGCATCGCCGGCTTCGATATCGACACCCGCATCGCGGTAACTGATAGATGATTTCGCGGAATCGGAGGGATTCAAGTTGAGTTCTCGCTTTTCAGAAGATACATTACAAAATTTCAAAGCGTGATTTTAACCGATATGACCGTAAAACGAGAAAACCGGCTGTCTTATCAGTGGCTTCTGGTCGCTGCCCTGTTCTGCGTAGTGCTCTACCTGCTGAAAGACATTCTCGCGCCCTTTCTGGTTGCGGCCATACTCGCCTACATCTGCAGTCCCTTGGTCGATCGCCTGATGCAACTAAAGCTCGCAAAAATACGGTTGGGCCGCACCCCGGCCACTGTACTCGTCCTGCTGCTGCTGATCGGCGTTTTCCTGCTGCTGCTGTTCATTATCGTACCGCTCCTGCAAAAAGAGGTCGTCCTGATGGCACAGCGCATGCCCGCCTACGTGGCCGCCGCCCGAGCGCAGCTCGACCCCTGGCTGATCCAGCATTTCGGCGTTTCCCTGGCCATCGACATGACGCAACTGCAAACACTGCTGGGCGAAAACTGGAAAACAGCCGGCAATGTCGCCGGCCGCGCCTTGCGCATGGTCGGCAGCCATGGTGCGGCCCTGCTGGGGTGGCTGACCAGCCTGCTGCTCATCCCGGTCGTGCTGTTCTACCTGTTGCGCGACTGGCATGGCGTGGTCGGCAAGTTCAGCATGCTGATCCCGCGTCGCTGGCATGAGCGTGTGACACAGATCGCGCATGAAATTGACCTGGTACTGGCAGAGTTCCTGCGTGGCCAGCTTTCCGTCATGCTGCTGATGAGCGCGTTCTATGCCAGCGCGCTTTGGTTGTGCGGCCTCGAACTGGCCTTGCCGATCGGGCTGCTCGCCGGCCTGCTGGGTTTTGTGCCTTATCTCGGCATCACAACCGGCATCGTCCTGGCTGTTCTTGCGGCTTCCCTGCAATTCGGGACTATTGCGGCCCTGCTGCCGGTATTGGCCGCTTTCGGTATCGGCCAAATGCTGGAAGGCATGCTGCTTACACCCTGGCTGGTAGGAGACCGAATCGGCCTGCATCCGGTAGCCGTGATCTTTGCCCTGCTGGCGGGCGGCCAACTCTTCGGTTTTGCCGGCATACTGCTAGCGCTTCCGGTCGGGGCCGCAATTGCGGTAGGATTGCGCCACTTGAAACACGATTACCTTGCCAGCGAAACCTACTTGAAGTGAAGCAATTACTCCTCGATATCCAGCCGCCTCCAGCACCCACCCTGCAGAATTTCGTTCCCGGCCGCAATGTGGAATTGCTGGACAGCCTGCAGCACGCCCTGGACGGCACGGCGGACCATCGTTTCATTTACCTTTGGGGGCCAAGCGGCAGCGGGAAAAGCCATTTGCTGCAGGCCTGCAGCGCCCTGGCCGAACAGCGCGGCATTCCCTTCACTTGTATGGATGACGCGCAATATCTGAGCGAAGATGCACAGATTGCGCTGTTCAACATCTACAACCGACTGCGGGAAGGCACTGGAATCCTAGTGGTTGCCGGAGACGCCGCGCCCATGCAGATGGAACTGCGGGATGACTTGGCAACACGTCTGTCGTGGGGACTGGTTTACCAGCTGCATCCGCTTACCGATACAGAAAAAGTGCAGGCCCTCCGGACGCATGCTGCGGGACGCGGCATGCGCCTGCCGGATGAAATCGTGGAATATTGTTTCAGGCATCTGCGCCGCGACCTGCGCACCTTGATGCAGACCCTGGACGCGCTTGACGAATGGTCGCTCACCAGTAAACGGCCGGTCACACTGCCGCTACTGCGTCAGCTGCTACAGCCTGAAAAAACACCTTAACAAACTGGGGAGGCATGATGGCAATCGTCACCGTAAAAACAGTGGATGCAACCACGTTCGAGGTTTCCATCCAAGCCGCCACCCCCACCAGCCATATCGTCACTGCCGCCACAGACTACATCGCCAAATTGACGGGCGGACAAACGCCGCCTGAGCATTTGATCAAACGTTCTTTTGAATTTCTGCTGGAGCGTGAACCCAACACCAGCATACTCCGTCGCTTCGATCTCCCGGTCATCGCACGCTACTTTCCGGAATATGAACGCATCATCCGCGACATGCTGTAGCCTGGCCTAGGCGGCCACGACCGTCGTTTCTATGCTGTTCGAGGCGCCCTTGTTATCGACCCAGCCCACCTTGACCACATCCCCGACCTGGGCGCCGCGAAGTCTGAAAGTTAGGTAAGGGTTCTTGGAAACACCCGTTCCCCATTGCGCTTCGAGCACGGTCTTTCCATTCAGTGTTGCCGTCACCATCTGGATAAAATGCGCCGGGATGATTTCATCAAAATCATTTCTGCGGCGACCAGTCTCCATGGGATGCAGCATCAGCACCTTGACCTCGGTCACGCCATCCTTGAGGCGTGCGCGGATTTTCATATTGTCGGCCATACTCTTGCCCCTAACCGCAACCACCGACCGCCACTTCCACATGGCGCGACGCTGAATAATATTTACCGCCGGCCTTGACGATCACCCTCAACTCGGAAGTCTCCGCCATCTTGATGCGCGTCACGACATAGGGCTCGGCACCGTTGGAAAACATGAAATTGGCGATCAACGGTGTCGGATTCTTGGTCGCCAGGATGGCGATCGCCTCGGTGTCGGCAAGATGGCTCCACACCTCGATCTGTACGATCGCGCCGTTTTCCGCGAGTTGTGGAGCCACCAATTCGATAGCATCGCTCGACGCTACGGCATCGATACCCAGGCCTTGCAATGCCTCGTCCATCTTCGGTGCCTCGAACGCGCCCTTGTTCCACAGGGCAGCGAACGCGCGCACCGGAAACATCATTCCCCATGCCGCGCCGACCAGGCAGGATTTCAGAAAATGTCGTTTATTCATACCATTCCGCTCATTTCTTCGTGTCATCCAGCATCGCACGTAGTTGCTTCAGCCGCGCCTCCGCGCCAGACTTCTGGTAAAAATCGCCATCGCCACTCTTGACTGCCAGTTCCATCTGCTCGATAGCCGCCGGCAGGTTGTAGCGCCGGTAATAAGCTTCGCCCTGGGCCTGATGGCGTAGCAACTGCGCTCCCTGCTGCGTGTAAGCCTGTGATTTCAGTTCCCAGAGATAGGCGTCATCGGGGAAAGCCGCCTGTTTTTCGTTCAGCAACTTCAGTGCGGCATCCGACTGACCTCTGGACAGCAGCAATTCGGCATAACCGTAGATCAGCCCGCGGTGGTTGGGATAAACCGCCAATGCCTGCCGGAACTGATCATCCGCCTGGCGAGGATTACCCATCGCCACCAAGAGATTGGCCGCCAGAGTTTCCACCATGGCATTACGCGCAACATGGTTGCGCAGCCAGGCGACCTGCTGCCGCGCATCTTCCAGCCGGTTGGCCCGCATCAGCGCCACAGCCAGGCCGTAATGCTGCGAAGCTTCGTCCACGTAAGTCTTTTGCTCAAGTGCGGACTGGAACCAGGTTACCGCCTGCTGAGGATCATCCGTCAGTGCGCGCAGCTTGGCGCGCGTGTAATTGAATTCGGGGCTGTCCGCTACCTGATGATAGGGCATCTGATCGACGCGATTGCGCACATCGGCAATCCGTTCCGTCGTCAGCGGGTGGGTGCGCAGGAAAGAAGGCGCGCTGCCTTCATACAAGCGCGTTTCCTTCAGGAGCTTGTCGAAAAAGGCGGGCATGGCACGCACGTCGAATCCCGCCTGCGCCAGAATCTGCAGCCCGACCCGATCCGCTTCCCGCTCGTGCTCACGCGTGTAGTCCAACTGCTTCTGGATTGCTCCGGCCTGGGCCGCCTGTATCGATGCGCCAGCCAGATCCGGATTGGCACGGGCGGCCAGCAACGCAAATGCCAGCGCCGCAAAGGACTGCCACATATCCTGCCTCTGCTGGGCCAGCATGCGCGCCATGTGATGCTGCACCACGTGGCCGATTTCGTGCGCCACCACGCTGGCCAGCTCCGACTCGCTGTCGGATGCCAGGATCAAGCCACTGTGCACACCGATGACTCCACCGGGCATAGCAAAGGCATTGATGGAGGGATCCCTGACAACGAAGAACGTGAATTTCTGGCGGTTGTCCGGACCGTTCGCTGCCAGGCGATAGCCGAGATTCTGCATGTAATCGATGACCTCGATGTCATTGATGACATCGCCGCTGGCATTCACGTCGCGCAGGATTTCTTCCCCGATGCGCTTTTCGTCCTGTGGGGATAATGCCAGTTGGGAAGAATCGCCCAAGTCGGGCAGGCCGTCAGCAAGCGCACAAGGGATGCAGAACAGGAAGGCAAGGAGGTAAACGATTTTCACCTTGCTATGATATATGTTTCGCTTGTAGAGTTCACACCGCCATGAGCCAGTTTACACACTTTAACAACGCCGGGGAGGCCCATATGGTCGATGTCGGCGAGAAGTCGGAAACCCGTCGCATCGCCCGCGCTTCCGGCAGTATCCGCATGTTGCCGGCGACGTTGCAACTGATTTTGCAGGGCGATGCAAAAAAGGGGGACGTCCTCGGCATTGCGCGCATTGCTGCCATTCAAGCTTCCAAGCGTACTTCGGACCTGATCCCGCTCTGCCACCCGATTTCCCTGACCCGCGTCGGTGTCGAGTTTGAGATTGACGAACCTGACACCATACACTGCCTCGTCACCGCAGAAACGGTGGGCCGCACCGGCGTCGAAATGGAAGCATTGACATCCGTCAGCATCGCCCTGCTGACCATCTACGACATGTGCAAGGCCGTGGACAGGGGAATGACCCTCTCCTCAATCTCCTTGCTGGAGAAATCCGGCGGCAAGTCAGGGCACTGGCTCAAAGAAAAAGACCGCCCCGCATGAGCACACCCGCCAACATTCGCTGGCACGACGCACTGATACAACGTGCTGATCGCGAAACCCTCAATCGACATCGTAGCGTCATTCTCTGGTTCACCGGATTGTCCGGCGCAGGGAAGTCCACCCTGGCCCATGCCGTGGAACAGGCCCTATATGCAAAAAACTGTCGCACTTTCGTGTTTGACGGCGACAATGTCCGTCATGGCCTGTGCGCTGACCTGGGCTTCCATCCGGAAGACCGCATTGAGAATATTCGGCGCGTAGGCGAAATGGCCAAGCTTTTCATCGAAGCCGGCGTGATCGCATTGACCGCGTTCATCTCTCCTTTTAAGGCCGATCGCGATCGCGTACGGGCGCTGGTTTCACCGGAAGACTTCATCGAGATTTATTGCGCCTGCCCGTTGGATATCTGCGAGCAACGCGACGTGAAGGGGCTGTACGCCAAGGCCAGGCAAGGATTGATTCCGGAATTCACCGGCATTTCTTCCCCTTATGAGGCCCCGGAGCATCCGGAACTGGTGGTCGAAACCGGGACACAATCGTTGGAAAAATCTGTAGCGCAGGTGCTGGCGCTATTGCGCCAGCGCGGCATCATTAACTAATCGCCGATCCCCAGTTCCTGGATTTTGCGAGTAAGGGTGTTGCGCCCCATGCCCAGTTGCGTCGCCGCCTCGATGCGGCGGCCGCCGGTATGCTCCAGCGCTTTCATGATCATGATACGTTCGAAAGCATGGGTACGGCTTTCCAGTATGTTTTGCTCCCCGCGGGATAGCGCATCGGCCACTTCCTGCCCAAGCGCCTCTTCCCAGGAAGCAACATTGATCGGGCGGCTGACGTCTTCCCGCAGCTCCTGCGGCAGATCGGCCACATCGATATTCTGTCCGGGAGCCATCACGGTCAACCAGTGGCAGACATTCTCCAGTTGCCGCACATTACCGCTCCAGCCCAGCGTAGCAAGGTATCGCAATGCCGCAGTCGACAGCTGTTTCGAGTCAACGCCAAGCTCCTGGGCACTTTGCTGAAGGAAATAGCGCGCCAGCAATGGGATGTCCTCGCGGCGCTCGCGGAGCGGAGGCAGTTTCAGGCGGATCACATTGAGGCGATGGAACAAGTCCTCGCGGAATAGTCCTTGTTTGACGCGCTCTTCCAGATCCTGATGCGTAGCTGCAATGATGCGAACATTCACCTTGACCGGCTGGTGTCCGCCGACACGGTAGAACTGCCCGTCGCACAACACACGCAGCAAACGGGTCTGCAGATCGGATGGCATGTCGCCGATTTCATCCAGAAACAGGGTGCCTCCATCCGCCTGCTCGAAACGGCCGCGCCGCGCCGCCTGTGCGCCGGTAAAGGAGCCGCGCTCATGCCCGAACAGTTCGGATTCCAGCAAGTCCTTCGGGATAGCGGCCGTATTGATGGCGATAAAAGGCTTGTCCGATCGTGGGCTGTGGCGGTGCAAGGCCATGGCCACCAATTCCTTGCCGGTTCCCGACTCGCCATTGATCAGCACCGTGGCATGTGAACGCGACAAACGCCCGATGGCACGAAACACTTCCTGCATCGCAGGTGCCTGCCCGATGATTTCCGGCGTATCCTGCGGAAACTCCTCTTCACTGCTCTGTCGCGTGCTTTCCTCGACCGCGCGCCTGATGATTTCTATCGCCTGGTCAACGTCGAACGGCTTGGCCAGATACTCGAATGCGCCGCCCTGGAAAGCAGCAACGGCACTTTCCAGGTCGGAATAGGCCGTCATGATGATGACTGGCACAGTTGGCAGCTTGGCCTTGATTTCCTGCAGGAAATCAAGGCCGGAGCCATTCGGCATGCGGATATCGCTCACCACGACCTGCGGCTCTTCCTGCTCCAGCGCAGCCAACGCCTCTGGCACCGATGCAAAGGTCTTGAAATCCATCTCCGTTCGCGCCAGCGCCTTCTCGAACACCCAACGGATGGAGCGGTCGTCATCTATAATCCAGATCGGTTTCATTGCAATCTCTTTTACTGTCGAATGGTTGTATTACTCTTCATTGCCGTGCTTTCAATCGGCAAATGGATTGTGAAGCACGTATTTCCCGGCTGGCTGTCGCATTCGATCATGCCATGGTGCTGGGTGACGAAGGTTTGCGCCAGCGTAAGCCCGAGCCCCGAGCCATCCGCACGACCAGACACCAGCGGATAGAAAATGCGGTCACGTATATCGGATGGGATACCGGGCCCGTTATCGATGATTTGTACCTTGATCGCAACGCGATAGCGCTTTCTGACCAGCGTCACCTGGCGCTCGGCGCGAGTACGTAAAATGATCTCCCCTTGCTCCTGCATCGCCTGAACGGCATTACGGGCGATATTCAGCACGACCTGTATCAGCTTTTCCCGATCGCCAATCAGCTCCGGCAAGCTCGTGTCGTAATCGCGCCGGACGGTTATGCCGCGCGGCGACTCCGCCAGCAATAGACTGCGCACGCGTTCCAGCACCTCATGAATATTGGTCGGCTCGTATTTGGGCACGCGATGTGGAACCAATAGTCGGTCCATCAGCGACTGTAGCCGGTCAGCCTCCTTGATGATGACTTGGGTATATTCGCGCAGATTGGCCTGGGGCAACTCATGCTCGAGCAACTGGGCCGCACCGCGCAACCCTCCCAAAGGATTGCGAATTTCATGCGCGAGATTGCGCAGCAATTCGGCATTGGCCTGTTGCTGGACCAGCATGCGCTCTTCACGGGCAATCCGAAGCTGCTGGTCCATTTGCTGAAACTCCAGCAGCAATCGCACCGGAGGCAAGTCAATGGGGGTCGCCGTACATGTCACCGCCAGGCTGGTCTGGCGGAGTGTGGTAATAGGTAACTCATGCTCGCGAAACGGGCTGTTCGTGGCCAAAGCACTATTGACGGCCGTCTGCAAGGTTTCGCACGCCGGGAATACCTGCGCCAGAGGAAAGCCGTGCATCTGGTTGGTGCTGATCGCAAACAGGACTTCCGCAGCAGGGTTTGCGTATATGACATGACTCTCGCCATCCAGCAGGAAAACGGCCGTAGCAAGGTGCTCCAGCCCGGCGAAAGTAGTAGGGATTTGGTTTGGCATCGCTTCCCTTAAAGCAAAAGCCAGGCCAGAATTTTGCGAGCGCTAATTAAGGGTTGCAAGCTCTTTTTCGAGCAGCTCGATGTTTTTCTCGTGCACCGAGACATCCTCCTGCAGCTTTTCGATTTTTTCCTGATATTTGGCGACATTGCGCCGCGTCACCGTCACCGGCTTGCCATCCTTTCCGGTCACCGTGGTCTTGAAGGTTTCGGGATCCGACTCGCCCTCGGCCAGGTTCTTCTTGGCTTCTTCCAAGGCCTGCTTCTCAGCCGCCAGCTCATCCTCGAGTATCTGGCGACGCTTTGCATCGCGCTGTTTTTGCTCGGATTTGTCGACGCGGGGAAAATTGGCAGGGGTCGCCGACTTGTTACCTTTGGCCGGAGCCGGCGTACTGGTAACAGGTGGCTCCAAATCCAGTTTGACTGCGCCTTTTGTCGGCACATTCGAATACGTCACATGCCCTTCGGAATCGACATATTTGTATATCTCGGCATGGGCGCTCACTGAAATAGCCAGCCCGGCCAGCGCGCACAGTAACTTTTTCATATGCTCGGAAGTGTAGTGCAGAAGACTTCTCCAATCAACGCAAAGTAGTCCGGAACAGTTGACGCTCACAAGCAACAAAAAAGGCGGGAAACCCGCCTTTTTTGTTTTCGATCGTGAAGATGCTTAGATCGAGTAGTACATATCGTACTCAACCGGGTGCGTAGTCATGCGGAAACGCGTCACTTCCTCCATCTTCAGGCCGATGTAAGCATCGATGAAGTCATCGGAGAACACGCCACCGCGCGTCAGGAATTCGCGGTCCTTGTCCAGATAGTCCAGCGCTTGATCCAAGCTGGAACAAACGGTCGGGATCTTGGCATCTTCTTCCGGCGGCAGGTCGTACAGGTTCTTGTCGGCAGGATCGCCCGGGTGAATCTTGTTCTGTACGCCATCCAGACCGGCCATCATCATCGCGGAGAAAGCCAGGTAAGGGTTTGCACCCGGATCCGGGAAACGCACTTCGATGCGGCGCGCCTTGTCGGACTGCACGAACGGAACGCGGATAGAAGCAGAGCGGTTACGGGCAGAGTATGCCAGCTTCACCGGAGCTTCGAAGCCCGGTACCAGGCGCTTGTAGGAGTTAGTCAGCGGGTTGGTCAGGGCATTCAGAGCACGTGCATGCTTGATAATGCCGCCAATGTAATACAGCGCAAACTCGGACAGGCCGGCATAGCCATTGCCAGCGAAAAGATTCTTGCCGTCTTTCCAGATCGACTGGTGCACGTGCATGCCGGAACCGTTGTCGCCCACGATAGGCTTCGGCATGAAAGTCGCGGTCTTGCCGTATTGGTGTGCCACATTGTGCACGACGTACTTGAGAACTTGCGTCCAGTCGGCACGGGTCGTCAGCGAAGCAAACATGGTACCGATTTCGCACTGGCCCGCAGTAGCCACTTCGTGGTGATGCACTTCAACCGGAACGCCCAGCTCTTCCAGTGCCAGACACATGGCGGAACGGACGTCCTGATAGGAATCAACCGGGGGAACCGGGAAATAGCCACCCTTCACAGTGGGGCGGTGGCCGATATTGCCGCCCTCAAACTTCTCGCCAGACACCCAGGCAGCTTCTTCGGAGTGCACCTTGCACATGCTGCCGGACATATCGATTTGCCAGTTCACGGAGTCGAAAATGAAGAACTCGGGTTCCGGACCGAAATAGGCGGTGTCACCGATCCCGGAAGACTTCAGATAGGCTTCTGCACGCTTCGCCAGGGAGCGCGGGTCGCGATCATAGCCGGCACCGGTGGAAGGCTCCACCACGTCGCAGGTGAGGATCAAGGTCGGTTCGTCGAAGAACGGGTCAATCTTGGCAGTATCCGGATCCGGCATCAGCAGCATATCGGAAGCCTGAATACCCTTCCAGCCTGCGATGGAGGATCCATCGAAAGCGTGGCCTTCGGTGAATTTATCTTCGCCAAAGGCGGAAACCGGCACGGAAACATGCTGTTCCTTGCCACGAGTATCGGTGAAGCGGAAATCAACGAACTTGATTTCGTTTTCCTTGACCAGTTTCATTACATCGGCGACTGCCATTTCAATCTCCCAAAAATTTAAGGTTCAAACACAATCAATCAAAGACCAGGCCCGCAACTCAAGCATTAAGCGTGCCATGCAGCAAACAGAATTTCTCATTTTCACACATACGCTTAGAAAAGCAAATCGAATTTCACTGCACCGAAACTGGGCGACAGTATCATATGATGCACCATTTTTGTGCGTTACACAGAACAAGTAATTCCGTTTTATAATTTTGATTCCTTTCTTACATTCTTGGGAGAACCGCATGGGAGCGCTTAGCGAAATTTTAGGTCGCGCACAGCAACGCGCCCGCGAAAACGGACTCCCTTACGCCGGCAGCCTAACCCCTTCTGAAGCGTACACTGTGCTTGAGTCTACCCCATCGGCAATACTGGTGGACGTGCGCACCAAGGCCGAGCTGGAGCTGGTTGGGCGCATTCCTGGCGCCCTCGGCATAGAATGGGCATTCTATCCTGGCATGCAGCCGAATCCGAATTTCTTGGAGCAATTGAATAGCCAGGCAGACCAAGAGTCCTTGGTGATGTTCATCTGCCGCACCGGCGGACGCTCGCATCATGCGGCAGCCGCGGCTACCAAGATAGGCTATACCAACTGCTACAACGTTCTGGAAGGCTTCGAGGGCGCCACCGACCCTGCCACCGGCCAACGCTCCCATATCAATGGCTGGAAGGTCGCCAGCCTGCCCTGGACCAACTGACGCAATGATGGATCGCTACGCCGTTATCGGCAACCCCATTGAGCACAGCAAGTCGCCTCTCATCCACGCGGCGTTTGCGCAGCAAACCGGCCAGCGCATCGAATACGAGCGCATTTTGTCCCCTCTCGACAGCTTCAGGGAAACGGCGCTCCGTTTTCGCGCCGAAAAGGGCAAAGGACTCAATGTCACCGTCCCATTCAAGCTGGAAGCCTATCAACTGGCAACCAACCTGACACCTCGTGCCAGCGATGCGGAAGCGGTCAACACATTGAAGTTCGAGAATGACCGCATCATCGGAGACAATACCGACGGGATCGGGCTAGTGCGGGACATTCAGGACAATTACGGTATCGCCATAGAGCGCAAACGTATTCTGCTGGTCGGCGCGGGCGGAGCGGCGCAAGGCGTGCTGTACCCCTTGCTTGACCGTGAGCCAGCCTCCATCGTCATTGCCAACCGCACCTTGGACCGCGCCTTGGAAATGCAGCGCAAGGTCGAGAAAAGGGACATCCTCTCTCGCACCGTCACTGCGGTGACTTTCCCAGAGCTTGCACACCTGTCTTTCGACATTGTCATCAACGCCACCTCTGCAGGATTGACGGACAGCACGTTGCCGATCCCTTCCGGTATTTTCGCCTCCGATGCACTGGCTTATGAAATGATGTACGGAAAGGAAACTCCGTTCATGGCTTTCGCGCGCGCGCAGGGCGCGACAGTTGCTGATGGCCTCGGCATGCTGGTCGAGCAAGCCGCAGAATCGTTTTACCTCTGGCGCGGCGTGCGTCCAGAAACCAGTCCGGTCATCGCACAATTACGCAACGCATGAGCTGGAAACGCCTTTTCTGGCGCGGCCTGTTCGCGCTGGGCGTGCTTGTGCTGCTGTATCAGCTGTGGCTTTTCCTTCACATTTGCTGGTGGGTGAACCACAACCCATCATCCAGCGCATTCATGGAAGATCGTCTCGCCCTCATGCAGGCGGACAACCCAGAAGCCAGGCTGCGTCACAAATGGCTACCTTACAGCCGCATTTCCAATACGCTAAAACGGGCCGTCATTGTCGCCGAGGATGCGAAATTCACCGATCACGACGGCTTCGACTGGGACGGCATCCAGAAGGCCTACGAAAAAAACTTGAAAAAAGGGCGCATCGTCGCCGGAGGCTCCACCATCAGCCAGCAGCTCGCAAAGAACCTATTCCTGTCGACCAAGCGCACTCCCTGGCGCAAACTGGAAGAGGCGTGCATCACGGTCATGCTGGAAAAAATGATGAGCAAGCGGCGTATTCTTGAAATTTACCTGAACATCATCGAGTGGGGCGATGGCATCTTCGGCGCGGAGGCTGCGGCCAGGCACTACTACCACACCAGCGCGACAAACCTGAATGCCTCGCAGGCCGCCAGACTTGCCGCCATGGTGCCCAATCCGCGCTATTACGATACCCATCGCTATGCGCCCGGACTCAACCGCCGCACCGCCACCATACTTGCACGCATGCCTTTGGCCGAATTGCCCTAGGCGCGGCAGAGTCGCATCGCCCACTCCCTGACTATCGGACTAAACACCAGAATTGCAGGAAAAGCCACGACCCAGGCTATCGGAAAAACATGCATCCAGCGCACAATGTACCCGTGCCCAATACCGGTCAGGACAGCCGTCACAATCGCGGTCATTGTCAAACTCATGCAAAACGACATAAGCAGCGCAAATATGACAGCTTCCCGATATTTACGTGTTATCACAACATGCTCTTGAGGTATCTCCCGGTATGGCTACGCAGGTTCTGTGCCACGTTCTCCGGCGTACCCTGAGCAACCACGGTACCGCCACCATCGCCGCCCTCAGGCCCCATATCGACGATCCAATCCGCGGTCTTGATGACATCGAGATTATGTTCGATAACGACCACGGTATTGCCATGATCGCGCAGGCGGTGGAGCACGTTGAGCAGCAACTGTATATCGGCAAAATGCAAGCCAGTCGTCGGCTCGTCCAGAATATAGAGCGTACGCCCGGTGTCGCGCTTGGAAAGCTCGAGCGCCAGCTTGACGCGCTGCGCCTCGCCACCCGAAAGCGTTGTCGCCGACTGGCCGAGTGTGATGTACCCCAACCCCACGTCCAGCAGCGTCTGCAGCTTGCGCTGGACCACCGGCACCGCATGGAAAAATTCGCTGGCCTGCTCCACCGTCATCGCCAGCACTTCGTGAATATTCTTGCCCTTGTAATGAATTTCCAAGGTTTCACGGTTGTAACGATGGCCTTTGCACACATCGCACGGCACGTAAATATCAGGGAGAAAGTGCATCTCCACGCGGATAACGCCATCCCCCTGGCAAGCCTCGCAGCGCCCGCCCTTCACGTTAAATGAGTAGCGCCCCGGGCCGTAGCCGCGCGCGCGCGATTCCGGCACGCCCGCGAATAATTCCCGGATAGGCGTGAACACGCCGGTATAGGTCGCCGGATTGGAGCGCGGCGTTCGCCCGATCGGGCTCTGATCGACATCGACCACCTTGTCGAAAAACTCCAGGCCCTCAATCTCCGAAAACGGAGCCGGCTCCGTCGAACTGCCGTAGAGATGCCGTGCGACCACGCGGAACAGGGTATCGTTAACCAGCGTCGACTTGCCGGAGCCAGAAACTCCAGTCACGCAACTCAGCAGGCCTACGGGAAGCTCCAAGCTTACGTCTTTCAGATTGTTGCCGGTGGCGCCCTGCAGCTTCAACATGCGCTTTGCATCCGGACGATGACGCTGTTCGGGTACCTCGATGCGCTTGTGGCCGCTCAGATACTGCCCCGTCAAGGACGCCGGGTTGCGCTTGATTTCTTCCGGGGACCCCTCGGCGATAATATGTCCGCCGTGCTCTCCTGCCCCAGGTCCGATATCCACTACGTGATCGGCGGAAAGAATAGCGTCCTGGTCATGCTCTACGACAATAACGCTATTGCCGAGATCGCGCAGGCGGAAAAGGGTTTCCAGCAAGCGATCGTTATCGCGCTGATGCAAGCCTATGGACGGCTCATCCAGCACATACATCACCCCGGTCAGTCCCGACCCAATCTGGCTGGCGAGCCGGATACGCTGAGCCTCTCCTCCCGACAAGGTTTCTGCGGACCGTGACAGCGACAGGTAATCCAGGCCGACATTGGTCAGAAAGCGCAGTCGGCTGCTGATTTCCTGCACGATCTTGTCCGCGATCGCCAGTTTCTGGCCGGCAAGCTTGAGATCGCTGAAGAAAGTGAGTGCCTGCTTTAGCGGCAGTTCGCAGATCTCATGAATATTTCTGCCCCCCACGCGCACATGGCGCGCCTCCCTTCGTAGCCGGGTACCGCCGCATTCCGGGCACGGACAGGCATTCAAATATTTGGCGAGCTCTTCACGTACCATGACCGAATCCGTTTCGCGGTAACGCCTTTCCAGGCTGTGCAAAATGCCTTCGAAAGGATGGCTTTTTTCATAGAACCCGCCGCGCTCATTCATGTACTTAAAGGCAACGCTTTCCTTCCCGCTGCCATTCAGCACGATATCCTGTATCGATGCCGGCAGGGCTTCGAATGTCGTATCGAGATCGAATCCATAGTGAGCGGAAAGGCTTTGCAGCATCTGAAAATAAAACTGATTGCGCCGGTCCCAACCCTTGATCGCGCCCGCGGCAAGCGACAAATGCGGGAACGCTACTACCCGCTTGGGATCAAAAAAGCTGATCTGCCCCAATCCATCGCATTTAGGACAAGCTCCCATTGGATTATTGAAGGAGAACAAGCGCGGCTCCAGCTCCGCCAGCGCATAATTGCAAACGGGACAAGCAAACTTGGCCGAGAACAAATGCTCCTGCCCGGAATCCATTTCCAGCGCCAGCGCACGCCCCTCGGACAGGCGCAACGCGGTTTCAAACGATTCCGCCAGCCGCTGCTTCATGTCGACACGTACCTTGAGCCGGTCCACCACCACGTCCACATTATGCTTCGTGGTCTTGGCCAGTTTAGGGACGGCATCCAGCTCATATATCTCACCGTCCACACGCACCCGAACGAACCCTTGGGCGCGCAGCTCGTCAAACAGCTCCAGTTGCTCGCCCTTCCGGTTGGCAACTACAGGCGACAGGATTATCAACTTGGTATCTTCAGGAAGAGACAGCACATGATCAACCATCTGCGAGACGGTTTGCGCTTCCAGCTTGATGCCGTGCTCCGGGCATTCGGGATCGCCCGCACGGGCATAGAGCAAGCGGAGATAATCGTGAATCTCGGTCACGGTGCCGACCGTAGAACGCGGATTGTGCGAGGTGGATTTCTGCTCGATGGAAATCGCCGGGGACAAGCCTTCGATCAGATCCACATCCGGTTTGTCCATACGGGCCAGAAACTGCCGGGCGTAGGCGGAAAGCGATTCCACGTAGCGCCGCTGCCCCTCGGCATAGAGCGTGTCGAACGCCAGCGAAGACTTTCCCGAACCGGACAAGCCGGTGATGACGATCATCTTGTTGCGCGGCAAATCCAGCGAAACGTTTTTGAGATTATGGGTGCGTGCGCCGCGTATGCGTATGGTATCCATGCTGCCTCTTGAACCGGTCAACCTGTTAATATACGCAAATTCCACCGTTACCCTCAATGCATTTTTCATGACCCACACTGACCGCATGACCGCACTTGAACTGCGTGCCAGCATGAGTCTAGCCTCGATTTACGGCTTGCGCATGCTCGGCATGTTTCTGATCCTGCCGATTTTCGCCATCTACGCAGAAAGCTTGCCGGGGGGCGCCAGCCACCTGACGATCGGGCTGGCGTTGGGCGCCTACGGCTTGACGCAAGCCATCTTTCAACTGCCGTTCGGGATTGCATCCGACCGCATCGGTCGAAAAAAAGCCATCTATCTTGGCCTCGCCATCTTTGCTCTCGGTAGTTTTATGGCCGCCGCAGCCACCGACATCGAATGGATTATCATCGGCCGCGCCATCCAGGGCGCCGGTGCCGTTTCCGCCGCGGTCACCGCGCTGGTAGCCGACCTGACACGCGAGGAGCATCGCACCAAGGCCATGGCGATGATAGGCGGGACAATCGGCATCACGTTTGCCGTTTCCTTGGTGGCTGGGCCGGCACTCAACCAGTGGATCGGCGTACCCGGTATTTTTGCTTTGACCGGCATCCTGACGCTGCTGGCAATGCTGGTCATACGCTTCGTCGTACCAGACCCACAAATCAGCCGCTTCCACTCCGACGCCGAAGCTTCCACATCCAATCTGCGGGAAGTTCTCATAAATACCCAGCTTTTGCGCCTAAATTTCGGGATCTTTGCGCTGCATGCCGCGCAGATGGCGATGTTCGTCGTGGTGCCATTTGCGCTGATACGTACTGGCGGTTTGGACGCGAATCATCACTGGGAGGTGTACCTGCCGATCATGACCGCCTCGTTCATTTGCATGGTGCCGGCAATTATTTATGGTGAAAAGCGGGCAAAGCTCAAACACGTTTTCGTCGCCGCGATCGCATTGATGTTCGGTGCACAACTATTGTTCGCCTCCTCCATCAATCAATTCTGGGGCATCATCACCTCACTTACGGCCTACTTCATTGCCTTCAACATTCTTGAGGCCAGCCTGCCATCCATCATCTCCAAGATCGCCCCAGCCGCCTACAAAGGCACAGCAATGGGTGTGTATAATACCTCGCAGTCGCTTGGCGTATTTCTCGGCGGAACAGCAGGCGGTTGGCTTTCGCACTATTACGGATATGCCTCGGTATTCGTGTTCTGCAGCGTACTGATCGGCCTTTGGCTGGTATTCGCCATCACGATGCAAGCCCCGCCCGCGGTCAAGAGCCGCATGTTCCACCTGCCGGAAATGAATGCAGAGCACGGTCAGCGCCTCGCCAAAAAACTGAGCCTGCTGGAAGGCGTACGGGAAGCGGTTGTCCTGGCAGAAGAGGGCGTGGCCCTGCTTAAAGTGGATATGCACGCATGGGACGAACAAGCCGCCATGCAGTTAATCGAAAAGGGAGAATAAGATGGCTTCGGTCAATAAAGTGATTCTGGTGGGGAATCTGGGCCGCGACCCGGAAGTACGTTACATGCCGTCGGGCGATGCCCTGGCTTCGTTCAGCATCGCCACTACCGACACCTGGAAAGACAAGAGCGGCCAGCGCCAGGAACGTACCGAATGGCACCGCATCTCCATGTTCGGCAAACAGGCCGAAATTGCGGGCCAATACCTCAAGAAAGGCTCCTCGGTTTATATCGAAGGACGACTGCAAACCCGCAAGTGGACGGACAAGGAAGGCCAGGAGCGGCAAACCACAGAAGTCGTGGCAGACCGCATGCAGATGCTGGGTGGCCGCAGCGGCAACACGTTCGAGGTCATGGATGACGAGAATGACGCTCCGCGCCAATCAGCACCTCGCGAGCAGGCCCCAAGCAGCAAGCCTGCCGGAGGCGGCTCCGGCTTCGACGATTTCGAAGACGACATCCCCTTCTGAACCATACATAATTCATGGCGCGCCACGACTCCGTCAACACGCGCAGCTCTGAGGACAGGCTAACGCGCCTGATCGAGGAGCGACTGCGACCGGGCGCCGACAAGAAACAGATCGATGCGCGCATCTGGGATCTGTTCGGAGAGAATTGGAGTGTCATGTTCACCGATCTCTCCGGCTTTTCCCGCCAAGTCGCAGAATTCGGCATCATCCACTTCCTGCAGACCATCTACGAGTCGGAGCGGCTGCTGATTCCGGTCATCGACGAGCATGATGGCTTCGTACTCAAGGTTGAAGGCGATTCGCTGCTGGTCATTTTCCGCAATCCGCACAAATGCCTGCAGTGTGCGATCGCGATGCAGCAGACGGTACAAACATACAACCTTGATCGACTCGATGAAGAAAAGGTTCTGCTCTGCGTCGGACTGGGCCATGGCCGCATGCTTCGCATCGGGGACACGGATGTCTTCGGCGCGGAAGTGAATGCCGCCAGCAAGCTTGGTGAGGATCGCGCGACAGCGGGGGAAATCCTCGTCACCGATGCCTTTCACACTGCCTGCGGCGGCTTCCCCGGGATCGCTTTCTCCACGCTTGCCGATCCACCTGCGGGCACCGATGCTGCCTTCAGGGTCGTCTACTCCCGTTAGCTGAAAGCGCCACGCCCGGGCTGACATAGAACTTGAATTAGGCAGCACCTGCCCGCATATAAATTCAGCTTGCCTATTCAGGTATAATTCTGTTTTTTTAGGGAGTTATCACGATGCCGATTTATGCTTACCGCTGCTCTGCATGCGGCCATGAGGAAGACGTCATGCAGAAAATGAGCGCCGAGCCTCTGACCGAGTGCCCGCAGTGCCATGCTTCCACGTTCTCCAAGCAAATTACTGCTGCCGGCTTTCAATTGAAAGGCAATGGCTGGTATGCCAGCGACTTCAAGGGCGGCAGCAGCAAACCCAAGGAAGAAGCTGCGCCAGCCGCTGCGCCTTGCGGTGGCAGCTGCGCCTGCCACTAAGCGCCGCCAATGTTCAAACGCTATTTGATTACCGGCCTGCTGGTGCTGGTGCCGCTGGCGATCACCCTCTGGGTGCTCGCTACGCTGATTGGCATCATGGATCGCAGCCTGCTACTGCTCCCCGTCGCGTGGCGACCGGAAGCCTTGCTGGGCTGGTCCATCCCCGGGATGGGCGCGGTTCTGACTGTGCTGATCGTGCTGGCTACCGGCATCATCACCACCAATTTTTTTGGCAGGCGCATCCTGCAGTTCTGGGAAGGCCTTCTGGCACGCGTACCGGTGGTCAAATCGATTTACTACAGCGTCAAGCAGGTATCCGACACGCTGTTTTCCGACTCCGGCCAGGCGTTCCGCAAGGCCCTGCTGGTACAGTACCCGCGCGCCGGCAGCTGGACCATCGCATTCCAGACCGGCCACCCCGGCGGTTCGGTGGCGCGCCACTTGCCCGGCGAACACGTGAGCGTTTACGTGCCGACCACGCCCAACCCGACTTCCGGTTTTTTCCTGATGATGCCGGTGAGCGAGGTCGTCGAACTCGACATGAGCGTGGACGAGGCTCTCAAGTACATCATTTCCATGGGCGTCGTCGTGCCGCCCGACAAATCCGCCAGCAATTACGCCGGCGACTGACCAACCTTTTCACTCCAATAAGCAGATTCGAATTTCTATGCGTACTCATTACTGTGGCGAACTCAACAGCCAACACATC
>CAMLDQ010000016.1 GCA_946478965.1 uncultured Methylobacillus sp.
TGCTCTTCTCGTCATCCACCATGCGGATTTCCAGCGTGGCGGTGCGGCCGAGGATTTCCTTGGCCTTAGCCGTGTCCTGGACGCCGGGAAGCTGCACAACAATGCGATCCAGCCCCTGCTGCTGGATGATGGGTTCGGCGACCCCGAGTTCGTTCACGCGGTTATGCAGGGTCTGCATATTTTGCTTGAGTGCGAAATCCTGGATACGCTTTTGTGCCTGCAGGTCGAGCGTGGCGATGAGCAGCGCTTCCTCGCCTGAAGAGGATTCCCGCAAGGTCAGGTCGGGGTAGTCCTTGCGAATGACGTCCTCGGCCTTGGCCATGTCTGCCTTGCTGCGGAACTTGATCTGCACCGCCTGACCTTCACGCGTGACGCCCGTATAGGCGATGCGGCTTTCGCGCAATGCGGTGCGCAAATCGCCGACGTAGCGTTCCGCCGCTTTGTCGACGGCGGCTTTCATGTCGACCTGTAGCAGGAAATGGACGCCACCACGCAGGTCAAGGCCCAGATACATCGGCAAGGCGCCGATGCTGCGCAGCCAGGAAGGAGAGCGAGAAACCAAATTCAGCGCGACGACATAGTCCTTGCCGAGTTTGTCTGCCAACACATCCTTTGCCTTGATCTGGGCATCAGGCGTGGGGAACCGTACCTTGACGCCGTTTTCGTCGAGGAACAGGCCGTCATAGGCGATATTGGCCTCTTTCAGCGCACTTTCCACGGGCTCCAGCAGGGCCGGACTGATCTTGACCGTGCTTTTGGCCGAAGAAATCTGGACAGCGGGTGACTCGCCAAAGATGTTGGGGACGGCGTACAACATCCCGAGCAGCAGCGCAAACAGGATCAGGAGGTACTTCCACAGCGGGTAGCGGTTCATAGGTTCGACCCAGAAATTTTAGAGAGACTTGAGCGTGCCCTTCGGCAGGAGGGTTTGGACGGCGTGTTTCTGCACTTGCACGGTGGTTTCCGGGGCGATTTCCAGTGTAACGAATCCTTCGCCAACCTTGGTGATTCTACCGGCCAGGCCGCCCGAAGTGGTGATCTCGTCGCCCTTTTGCAACCCCTCCAGCATCTTGCGATGTTCCTTGGCCTGCTTCATTTGCGGGCGGATTAGCATGAACCAGAACAGCACGAAAATGACGATTAGCGGGAGGAAGCTGGCCCAGTTGGGCGCGGCTTCCGCAGTGGCGGCGTAAGCATTGCTGATGAACACGGTCTATCCTTTTTTCTTGACTTAAAAATCTCAAAATTCTAGCACAAAGCCTGGCGGCGACGTTTGAATTCGTCGGCAAAGCTCGCCAGCCGGCCCTGCTCGATGGAGACACGCAGGCCGGCCATCAGTTCCTGGTAGTAATGCAAATTGTGGATGGTGTTGAGGCGGCTGCCGAGGATTTCGCCGACCCGATGCAAATGGTGCAGGTAGGCCCGGCTGTAGTTGCGGCAGGTATAGCAGCCGCATTCGGAGTCGAGCGGAGTGGTATCCATTTTGTAGCGCGCATTCTTCAGCTTGATATCCCCATTGCGCGTGAATAGCCAGCCGTTGCGAGCGTTGCGGGTAGGCATCACGCAATCGAACATGTCGACGCCGCGCTGCACGGCATCAACCAAATCTTCCGGGGTGCCGACGCCCATCAGGTAGCGAGGCTTGTCTGCAGGCATATGGGGAGGCAAATGGTCGAGAATGCGCAGCATGTCTTCCTTGGGTTCGCCTACCGAGAGGCCGCCGATCGCATAGCCGTCGAAGCCGATTTCGGTCAGGCCCTGTAGTGAGCGCTCGCGCAAATCCTCAAACATGCCGCCCTGGATGATGCCGAACAGCGCATTTGGGTTGCCGGCATGGGCCTCCTTGCTGCGTTTTGCCCAGCGCAGCGAGAGTTCCATCGAGTCGCGCGCCTGCGTCCAGGTGGCAGGATAGGGCGTGCATTCGTCGAAGATCATCACGATATCCGAATTCAGCACTCTCTGAATGCGCATGGACTCTTCCGGCGTCAGGAAACACAGGTCGCCATTGATCGGCGAGCGGAACTTGACGCCTTCTTCGGTAATCTTGCGCAGCGCGCCCAGACTCCAGACCTGGAATCCTCCGGAATCGGTGAGGATGGGGCCGTCCCAGCCCATGAATCCGTGCAGGCCGCCGTGTGCGGCGATCACATCCAATCCCGGACGCAACCAGAGGTGGAACGTGTTGCCGAGCACGATATGGGCGCCGACGTCGCGGATTTCCGCCGGTGACATGGTTTTCACCGCACCGTAGGTGCCGACCGGCATGAAGGCCGGCGTCTGGACCGTGCCATGGGCGAGGGCGATGGCGCCGCGGCGTGCTGCGCCATCCTGTGCGATCAGGGAAAATTGCATGGATGCTATACGAATCTGAGGGATGCGCGATACTACCATAATGCTTTGCTATACTAGCCGCACTTAACTGTGCACGAATCCGACCCCAATATGGCCCAACCCATTGAGCGCCGCCGGCGCGCCAAACCGTTGCTGGATCCCACCCTGCGCGAGCGTAGCATTTATCTCCTCCCCAATCTCTTTACCACCGCCGCGCTGTTCGCAGGCTTCTATTCCATCGTCCAGGCCATGGGCGGGCACTTCGAGCAGGCGGCTGTCGCTATTTTTATCGCCATGGTGATGGATGGGCTTGATGGCCGGGTGGCGCGGCTGACGCACACGCAGAGCGCGTTCGGGGCGGAATACGACAGCTTGTCCGACATGGTTTCCTTCGGCGTTGCGCCGGCACTGGTGCTCTATGTGTGGGCGCTGAAACCGATGGGCAAGCTGGGCTGGATCGCGGCATTTGTCTACTGTGCGGGCGCCGCGTTGCGGCTGGCACGCTTCAACACCAAGCTCGACGAGTCCGACAAACGCTATTTCCAGGGCTTGCCCAGCCCGGCAGCGGCCGCGCTACTGGCAGGGCTGGTTTGGGTGATGAACGAAAACGGTTTTTCCGGTACCGACGTGTTTTTCGGCTGGATCAAGATGCAATGGGTGGCTTGGGGCTTTACCGTGTTTGCCGGCATTACCATGGTGAGCGATCTGCGTTATTTCAGCGGCAAGGACTTCAACCTGCGCAAGAGTGTGCCGTTCGTCGTCATCCTGATGATCGTGCTGGCCTTTATCCTGGTGTCCTACAGTCCACCGGAAGTGTTGTTCATGCTCTTTGTCGCCTATGGCTTATCAGGCTATGTGACATGGGTGATGGGCTATCTGCGCAGGAATGGGGCGCAGTAGTTGGGTCACAGATTTATTATGTATGAGGCCAAGCCTCACGCTCAATTTGGAGTAATGCAATGCAGGACAAGTTAATCATATTCGATACCACGCTGCGCGACGGTGAGCAGAGCCCCGGCGCGGCGATGACCAAGGAAGAGAAAATTCGCATTGCGCGCCAGTTGGAGAAGCTGGGCGTGGATGTGATCGAAGCGGGCTTCGCTGCAGCCAGCCCGGGCGATTTCGAGGCGATCAAGGCGATTGCCGAGATCATCAAGGATTCCACGGTGTGCTCGCTGGCGCGTGCCAACGAAAACGATGTGCGTCGTGCCGGCGAGGCGATCAAGCCAGCGAAGAAAGGGCGCATCCATACCTTTATTGCAACCAGCCCGATCCATATGGAAAACAAGCTGCGCATGACGCCGGACCAGGTGGTGGAGCGTGCGGTACAAGCCGTGAAATGGGCAAAGGAGTATACCGAAGACGTTGAGTTTTCCGCAGAGGACGCGGTGCGCTCCGATATGGATTTCCTGGTGCGTGTGTTCGATGCCGTGATCCAGGCCGGGGCCAAGACCATCAACGTGCCGGATACCGTCGGCTACTCCATCCCGGTTCTGTGGGGGGAGCGCATCAAGCAGTTGATCGAGCGCGTGCCGAATTCCGATCAAGTCGTCTGGTCGACGCATTGCCATAACGACCTCGGCATGGCTGTGGCGAATTCCCTGGCGGCCGTGATGAACGGTGCCCGCCAGGTTGAATGCACCATCAACGGTTTGGGCGAGCGGGCCGGCAATGCCAGCCTGGAAGAGGTCGTGATGGCCGTCAAGACGCGGCGCGATGTATTTAGCTGCGATACCCGCATCGATACGACACAGATCGTGCCGAGTTCCAAGCTGGTTTCCACGATCACCGGTTATCCGGTGCAGCCCAACAAGGCCATTGTCGGGGCCAATGCATTTGCGCACGAGTCCGGCATCCACCAGGACGGCGTGCTCAAGCATCGCGAAACCTATGAAATCATGCGTGCCGAGGACGTGGGCTGGAACGCCAACAAGCTGACCTTGGGCAAGCTATCAGGCCGCAATGCATTCCGCACCCGCCTGAAAGAACTGGGAATCGAGATCGAGAGCGAAGACACGCTGAATGCGGCCTTTGCGCGCTTCAAGGAACTGGCAGACAAGAAGTCGGAGATTTTTGATGAGGACTTGCACGCGCTGCTGAGCGATGAGTTTGTCAGCGAAACGCCGGAACATTTCAAGCTGCTTTACCTCAATGTCTGCTCGCAGACCGGCGAAACTCCGCATGCGACGGTGACCGTACTAGAAAACGGCACGGAAAAACGCGCGGAGGCGGACGGCGGCGGGCCGGTGGATGCCTCGTTCAAGGCAATTGAGGCAATCGCGGCCAGCGGTGCCGAATTGTTGCTGTACTCGGTGAACAACATCACCACCGGCACCGATGCGCAGGGCGAAGTCACTGTTCGCCTGGCCAAAGGCGGACGTATCGTCAACGGCCAGGGGGCCGATACCGACATTGTCATCGCGTCGGCCAAGGCTTATCTGAATGGCCTCAACAAGCTGCAGTCGAAAATGGAGCGGGCACACCCGCAAGTTTGAGGCGAGGGCATCAAAGCGAGGGCCGCGAGATGCGGCCCTTGTTATTTGTGGCGGATGTAGCGGGCATCGTCGAACGTGGCGACCCAGTCGGGCCGGTAGACCACCATCAGCGTCATGATCATGCCGGTCAGCATGGCTTCGGACCAGGCCATCAGGATGAAGTAAGGCAGGAATTGCGTTACCAGATAGTGGCCCGCATAGACATGCGTAGCCACCAGAAACAGCGTGGAGGCGAGTCCATATAGGGCCATCGTTAAGCCGGCTCCAAGGAAGGCGTTGACGAAGATATAGACAAAGAACTGATTCGGCAGGCGCGTATCTGCAATCCGATACAGTCCATGGCAGATGGCGACCGGCAGCGCGGCCATCAGCAGGAAATTGAGCCCGGTCGCTTCCCAGCCGGCCGCGCCAGCCAAAGTGATGCCAACCAGGACGATGGCAAGCGCCAGCAAGGCCAGCCATGGGCCAAACATCAGGGTGAGCAGCGCACCGCCCAGCATGTGGAAATTGAGTCCGGGTTTGATGCCGGTTTTGATGCTCCAGACCAGCATCAGTATGACTGCCGCCCCCAGCCAAACATTCAGCAGATCCGGCTGGCTCAGCCTGCGCCATGGCGCGTGCCAGGCGGCAACCAACAGGGTGCCGACAGCCAGCAGGTTTGCTATCCAGAGAATGGCGCCAGGGAAGAGCGCATCGGGAAAATTCATGGTGTTGCGGATATTTCAGGACAATCTTGCGCTAAACTTTACGCCTTTTTCGCTTGTTGGAGAATAACGTTGCGTCTCGCTTTGTTCGATCTGGATAACACCCTGCTGGCCGGGGATAGCGATTTCGAGTGGGCGGAGTTCCTGATTTCGCAAGGCGTGCTGGATCGCGAACTGCACCAGGCGCGCAACGCCAAATTTTACGAAGACTACAAGCAGGGTACGCTGGATATCCATGCCTTTCTCGAATTCCAGTTGAAGCCGCTGTCCCTGCATCCGCGCAGTCAACTCGATGCCTGGCATAGGAAGTACATGGAGACCAAGGTCCGACCGATGATGACGGAGAAATCGCAGGCGCTGGTGGAAAAACACCGTGCCGCAGGGGACCTGATGATGGTGATCACGGCGACCAATGCCTTTGTGACCGCGCCGATTGCTGCCGCTTTTGGCATTCCCAATCTGATCGCCACGGTACCGGAAGAAGTTGATGGTCAATTCACCGGCCGCGTCGCCGGTCAGCCAAGTTTCAAGGAAGGCAAGGTCACCCGGCTCCAGCAATGGCTTGAAGCGCGCGGGCAAGGTTTGCAGGACTTCGAGGAGACGTTTTTCTACAGCGACTCGCTGAATGACTTGCCGTTGCTGAAGATCGTCGGCAACCCGGTAGCGGTGGATCCGGACGCTACGTTACGCGCCTATGCCGAAGAGGCGGGTTGGCCGGTGATCAGCTTGCGTTAAATCAGCGTCCCAGCAGCACTTCGAGCACGAATTTGCTGCCGATGTAGGCCAGAAGAAGGACGCCGAACCCGGTGAGCGTCCAGCGGATGGCGATGCGTCCGCGCCAGCCATAGTTGTATCGCCCAAGCAGCAATGCGCCGAAAATCAGCCAGGAAATGATAGTGAAGACGTTCTTGTGGTTGAATTTGAGCGGTTGATTGAATAACTCTTCGGAAAAGACAATACCGCTGACCAAGGTCAGCGTCAGCAGCAAAAACCCCAGGCCGATGATGCGGAACAGCAGCTTTTCCATCGAAATCAGCGGCGGGAAATCGGGCAGGCTGATCCAGGTCGGCTTGCGGTGCAGGCTGCGCTCCGCCACCGTCATCAGCAGCGCGTGCAGTGCCGCGAAGGTGAACAGGCTGTAGGCGGTCATGGCGATTACCAGATGCCAGATGAAAGCCGGCTGGCCGGCATAGGGCAGCATGTGCGTTTCCGGAATCAGGTGTTGCAGCAACACGAACAGCGCGGCCGGGGGCAGGACAAATGCCTGCAGGCTGTTTAGTCCGCGGTTCAGGTCGGTAATCCAGTAGATCAGGACTGTCAGCCAGAAAATGGCGGAGAGCGCATTGGTCAGGCCGAGATTGAGGCCGCCGATGAACAGCGATTCGTATAGCAGCACGCCGTGCAGCAGCAGCCCGATTGCGATGGCGACACTATGCCATCCAGGTTGCTGCTTGGTCGGCGAGATTTTGACCGTGCGCCAGAAGTCGACCGCCACCACCGAATAAAATCCGGCAACCAGTAAATTGGGAAGTAAGTCCAGCATTCTTCGGTTAAAATTCCAGTCTTTCGCCACTATAGCACGAGCACCCTAAGCGACGAAGTGTCGTGCCTAAATACCAGCCGGATCCCATAGAGGTACCCCATGCTTGAGAATCTCACCGGACGCCTACAGCAAGTCGTCAAAACCCTGCGCGGCCAGGCGCGCTTGACCGAGGACAATATCCAGGACGCGATGCGCGAAGTGCGCATGGCGCTGCTGGAAGCGGACGTTGCCTTGCCGGTCGTCAAGGATTTCATCGCGCACGTCAAGGAGCGTGCGCAAGGGCGTGAAGTGCTGCAAAGCCTGACCCCGGGGCAAGCAGTGATCCAGGTCGTTCACGACGAGCTGACCAAGCTGATGGGAGAGCACAACGCTGCCCTCAATCTTGCCGCTGTCCCGCCCGCCATCATCCTGATGGCCGGTCTGCAGGGTTCCGGCAAAACGACGACTTCCGCCAAGCTCGCCCGCCTGCTGAAGGAACAGAAAAAGAAAGTCTTGCTGGTAAGCGCTGACATCTATCGCCCAGCCGCTATCGAGCAATTGCGTACTCTGGCCGGTCAACTCGAGATTGATTTCTTTGAATCCAATTCTCGCCAGAAGCCCGAAGACATCGCCCACAATGCGCTGGATCATGCTCGACGTCATTTTCATGATGTGATGATTTTCGACACGGCCGGCCGCCTCGCCATCGACGAAGCCATGATGGCCGAGATCAAGCAATTGCATGCCGTCCTCAGCCCCATTGAGACCCTGTTCGTTGTTGATGCCATGCAAGGTCAGGATGCCGTCAATACCGCCCGGGCATTCAACGAGGCACTCCCCCTCACCGGGGTGGTGCTAACCAAGCTGGATGGCGACGCGCGCGGCGGCGCCGCTCTCTCGGTGCGCCATGTCACTGGCCGTCCGATCAAGTACATCGGGGTCAGCGAAAAGGTCGATGGTCTGGAGCCCTTCCACCCCGAGCGCATGGCGTCGCGCGTGCTCGGCATGGGCGACGTGCTCAGCCTGATCGAGCAGGCGCAGAAAAATGTCGATCTCGACGAGGCGAAGAAACTGGCTGAGAAGGTCAAATCCGGCAAGAACTTCGACCTGGAGGATTTCAAGGCGCAGATGCAGCAAATGCGCAAGATGGGCGGCATGAGCGCCTTGATGGACAAGATGCCCGCGCAACTTGCCAACATGGCCAATAACGTCAATCCGGAAGTCGGTGAAAAGGCCTTGCGCCGCATCGAAGGCATTATCGATTCCATGACGCCTCAGGAACGCCGCAAACCTGAAATTCTCAAGGCTTCGCGCAAGCGTCGCATCGCCGCCGGCGCAGGCGTGCAGGTGCAGGAAGTCAATCGCCTGCTTAACCAGTTTGAAGACATGCAGAAAATGATGAAAATGTTTTCCAAGGGCGGCATGGGCAAGCTGATGCGCGCGATGCAAGGCCGCTTCCCCGGTATGCGGTAGTTTTTCGTTGACCGGGGTGTTGCTTTCCGCGATAATGGCGCCCCTTCAAGGGTCGGTAGCTCAGTGGTAGAGCAGCGGACTTTTAATCCGTTGGTCGTGGGTTCGACCCCCACCCGACCCACCAGTAATGATGCGGCTCGCAGTATGCGGGCCGTTTTCATTATCTCCGCGCCTTTCAGGCGAATGAATTCCTGTTCACAATGTCCAATTAGTTCCTCATCCGGTGAACGAGGGCAATCATGAGAGCTTTTCTGACCGTGCTGATGTGTGTGCTGCCCGTTTTGGCGAGTGCCGAAATCTATAAGTGTACGGATAGCCAGGGCAAGGTCGTTTATCAGGACTTCAAGTGCGCAATTAAAACATTGGGCACTGTCGCGCCTCCTCCTGCGCCTTCAAAGGAAGCCCAGAAACAAGCCTGGATGCGGCTGGATCGCATGCTTGAGCAAAGTCGCGATTACGATCAGAAAAGGCGCGAGGATATGAAGCTGCGCCAGGATGAATTGCGCTTGCTGGAGGCGCAGGAGGCGCGGGAACAGAACGCTGTTTCGGATCAGGAATCGGTGTTGTATGTCCCTGCCTACGGCAAGCGCCGGCATCGGCAGGATGCGCCGCAGTGGCAGAATGCCAAGAATCAGCGTCGGCCGTGCGTGATTGGATACGTCGGGGATAGAAGTTGCCACTAGAGTGATCGAGAGACAGGACAATGAAAAACGGCTGCCATGGCAGCCGTTTTTCATGGCGGCGCAGTCTAGTGAATCAGGTAATGGTCCGCCAGCAAGACGGCAAAGAGCAGGGTCAGGTAAAGGATGGAGTAGCGGAAAGTACGTTTTGCCAGATCGTCGCTGTATTTCCGGTATAGCCCAACTGCATAGGCCATGAAAATGGCATTCAGGATGGTCGAGCCTACCAGGTAGAGCCACCCGCTCATGCCGCTGCCGACAGGCATCAAGGTGACGGCTACCAAGACGATGGTGTACAGCAGGATGTGCAGGCGGGTGAACTCCTCGCCATGCGTGACCGGCAGCATGGGCAGGCCGGATTTGGCGTATTCGTTGCGGCGGTACAGCGCCAGCGCCCAGAAGTGCGGCGGTGTCCAGGCGAAAATGATAAGGAAGAGGATCAGCGCTTCCGGCGATACTACATTGTTAACTGCAGCCCAGCCCAGTACGGGCGGCATGGCCCCGGACGCCCCGCCAATGACGATGTTGAGCGGCGTCGCTGGCTTGAGGAATATGGTATAGATGACGGCATAGCCGATGAAGGTGGCAAAGGTCAGCCACATCGTCAGCGGGTTGACGTAGTAATACAGGATGGAGAGGCCGGCTGCGCCCACCAGTGTGGCGAAGATGGCGGTCTGGAATGAGGTGACCTGGCCGGTGGGGAGCGGGCGCGCGCGGGTGCGTGCCATGACTGCATCAATTTTCTGTTCGATGAGGCAGTTGAATGCGGCGGCCGCGCCGGAAGCAAGCGCTATGCCTATGGTGGCGTTAAGTAGCAAATCAAGCGGCACCATGGTGGGCGTGGCGAGGAACATGCCGATCATCGCGGTGAAGACGATGAGGGCCGTCACCCGAGGTTTGCACATCAGGAAAAAGCTTTGAAAGCTGATGCCGATGCGTTGAAGTCTGATAGCCAAAACAGCACTCATAACACCCTACCTCCCCGACTTTCTAGTCGTTTTCGAGTTTAACACCACTATTGAAATTAACAACAAAGCTGCAACCGCGTTGTGCGCGACAGCGATCGGCAATGGCAGGCTGAACAGGACGTTGCTGACACCAAGGCTGACCTGAAGGATCAGCAGTCCGGCCATCTTGAGGCCGAGGTCGCGTAGGCCAGGCGTTCGTGTGACCATGATTGCCAGCAAGCCGACGTACAGGAAAGTGATCAAGGCGCCCAGGCGGTGTGTCCAGTGGATGGCGGTTAGCGCGGCGAGGGAAAGCGGGCGGCCGTCGGCAGTCTCGCCAAGCTCACGAATCATGTGAAAGGCACTGGCAAAGTCCATGGGTGGCAGCAAGGAGCCCTGGCAGGTTGGAAAATCGCTGCATGCGAGTGCCGCGTAATTGGAGCTGGTCCAGCCGCCCAGGAAAATCTGTACGGCAATCACGACCAGTCCTAGCCGTGCCCAAGGTCTTAGGGCGTTGAAGTTTTCGCCGTAGATGGAGGGAACGGTGCCGAAGCGCCGATGCGCCAGCCAAGTTAGCAGGGCAAGGGTCGTCATGCCGCCGAGCAGGTGTGCGCTGACAATCACCGGCTTCAGCAACAGCGTGACGGTCCACATGCCGAGCAACGCCTGAAATATCACCAAAATCAGCAGCCCAGTTGGTAGCGCAGGCGTGATGTTGATGCGGTCGCGTTGTCGCCATGCGAGGATGAAAATGGCGAGAATCAGCAGTCCCAGCGTGCCGGCGAAATAACGGTGCACCATTTCCTTCCAGGCTTTGTGTGCCTCAACGATTTTTCCAGGGAATGCAGTTTGCACATGCTGGAGAGCGGTTGCGCCGTGCGGTACGGTTAGGTGGCCGTAGCAGCCGGGCCAGTCGGGGCAGCCGAGTCCGGCATCGGACAGTCGGACATAGGCGCCGAGGGCAACAACGCAGAAAGCGAGAACGGCCGCAGCCAGTACCAAACGGTCGAAGAGTTTCATTATCCTACCCAGGAGTATTTCAGAAGCCGCGTCAGATCGTCGAGCAGGCCTTTGGGGTTGTAGTCTTTAGGGTAGCTCATCATGAGATTGCCCAATGGATCGACTAGATAAACGCGCTCGGATGTGGCGGCAGGTTGACCGGGCAAGTCAAACTGACGCACCAGCGGCGCAACATCATTTCCGCTCAGTACGGCAAGATCCGGGTATTGCCTGGTCAATGCGGTGAGAGTGTCGGCGCTGGCGGGCTGGTTCAGTATCAATATGCGCTGAACACGGTCGATTTCCTTGTTTAGCGCTACATGCACTTGCCGCAGCAGGTGAACATGCTCCTGGCAGGACTGTGTACAGCCGCTGGAGTCGATAAACACGATGCTCCATTTCGTTTTCCACTGTGCTGCCTGGAATGCTGTGCCCTGCGCGGTGTGCAGGGAGGGGAGTCGCAATTCGACCGGAGGCGTGATGAGCTGGCCGTGACTGGAGCCGCTTGGCCGTACATCGAAGCGGTACATCAGCACAACGACCAGCACCGGTAGGGCGAACAGCACGACCAGAAACAACAGCATGCGCCGCCCCTTTTTTAATTCGTTCATTGCTTCCGCCATGTCAGGCTTCTACTTTCTTCAGGTTGACGAGCAGGTAAATGACCACCAATGCGACGGCAAAGCCGAACCATTGGTAGGCGTAGCTGAGATTGGTTTCAACACGTTCTGCCGGGCGTGGCCAGTTACGCACGAACCCTCCGGCCGGACTGTTCGCATCCAGGCGGATTACCAGCGGCAGGGTCTTGAACGGGACCGAGTGCATGTAGCGTTCCATATCCATGTTTTGCCAGACAGTTTGCCAGGCGGTTTGCGGAGCCTGCAATGTAAAGATTTTGGTGGAAGGCAACCAAACGCTGCCGGTGATGTGCTGCGTGTCGGGCGGCGTTTCGATTTGCGGAATGACGCTATGTTCGGCGGGCGCCGGGATCCAGCCCCGGTCCACCAGGATACGCTGCTCGCTGCCTTCCAGGCGCATGGGCGTAATGACGTGGTAGCCGGCCGTTTCGTTTTCTACCTGATTGTCGAGCAGTATCTGGTAGCGGGTATCGTATTCCCCGGAGATGCTGACATGGCGATAGCGCCAGGATTCAAGGTGGTCGATGGTGAAGGGTAAAGCAATCGGCGCATCGGCAAGATGCTGGTCGAACTGTGCCTGCAGCGCCTGCTTGGCTTCGGCTTTGTGCAATTGCCATAAGCCCAGCCGAATGAATAGCACACAGCAGAGTATGGTAGCCAGGGTGGGCAGGATTCTGGGGTGGAAGCGGTATTTCAAGGCAATTGCTTTATGCTGTCGTGCGCCGCATAATCGGGCGGGTTATCCAAACGGGATTAATCATGCTGATTAAACTTCTCATCGTCGCGACCTTGCTGCTGATCGTCGGCAGTCTGTTCTCTGCGCTGTTCTATCTGATGAAAGACAAGGGGCAGGGGCAGCGTACCGCACGTGCGCTGACTGTTCGCATCTCGCTTTCCATCGCTCTGTTTTTACTGCTGATGCTGGGTTATTACACTGGCGTGATCGGTCGCTGATCCTAATCGCGCGATAAAAAAGCGATGCCCGATGGGCATCGCTTTTGTTTTGGTGCTTACAGCCAATACACCAGCACGAAGAGCAGCAACCAGACCACGTCCACGAAGTGCCAGTACCAGGCGACACCCTCAAAGCCGAAGTGGTGATCCGGCTTGAAATGGCCCTTCATGCTGCGAGCCAGGATGACGATGAGCATAATGGTCCCCAGCGTTACATGGAAGCCGTGAAAGCCGGTGAGCATGAAGAATGTAGCACCATAAGCTCCTGCGCCCAGGGTCAAGCCCATTTCGGTGTAGGCATGGTGATACTCGAAGCCTTGCAGGAAGATGAACGAGATCCCCAGCACCACGGTCATGATCAGGCCAAGGATAAGCTGGCGGCGATTGTTGTTGAGCAGACCCCAGTGCGCCCAGGTGACGGTAGCCCCGGAAGTCAGCAGGATCAGCGTGTTGATGGCCGGGATGCCCCAGGCATGCATCGGCTTGAAAGCTGGCACCGCATAGTCCGCACCCAGCACGGTCCCGCCGGGACCGGCCGATGGCCAGGTGCCGAGGAAGTCCTTGTAAGGTGTGAACTGCGGGTCGAAACCGGCAATATCAGGCAGGGAGATGTTACGCATGTAGAAGAGCGCGCCAAAAAACGCTGCAAAGAACGCGACTTCGGAGGCGATGAATACGATCATGCCAACGCGGAAGGAGCGGTCCTCCCACTTCTTATACAATCCGCCTTCGCTTTCGCCAATGATCTTGCCGAACCAGCCGAAAAGTACGAACAAAATCCCCAGGAAACCGACCAGCATGATCCATTTTCCCGAGGCATGTCCGGCTACTTTCTCGTTGATATTGAAAATGAAGCCTGCCGCCATTGCCAGCAGACTGGCCGACAGAATGACCGGATACGGGCTGGGGTTGGGCACAAAGTAGTGGCCGTCGTGAGACTGTGTGGACATACAAACTCCTCTATCGGTGTTTTAATACTCGTTTTACCGTAGCGCACCCATTGGCCAGCGCTTCGGCTCTCCCTTTAATTTGCCGCCGTGACGGCATTAAAAAACGCATACGACAATGTGACGTTGTGCACATCTTGCGGCAGTTCCGGGCTTACATAGAAGCGGAGCGGCATTTCCCGGGACTCTCCCGCATCTAGCGTTTGCTGCCGAAAACAGAAGCATTCGATTTTCTTGAAATACGGCACCGACTGCGGTGGGCTGATACTCGGTATCGCCTGGCCAACCACGGTTTTGTTGGTCATGTTCTTTGCTTCGAACAGGGCCAGCATGATCTGCCCGGGATGTACCCGCATGCTCGGTTGCTTGGGATAAAAATTCCAAGCCAGACCAGGCATGACGCTACTGGTGAATTCCACCGTTACCCAGCGCGTTTCATCCACCTTCATCGATTTCTGTATTTCTGACGGACTGTTGCTGGTCTTTCCATTCAGCCCCGTCAGGCTGCAGAACACGTTATAAAGCGGTACCAGCGCAATGGTAAATGCGATTGCACCGGCGACGACCCACAACAGTTTCAGCGCCAATTTCTTGTTGGCAGCTGCTTTTTCACTCGCTTCGTTCAATTTTTCAATACCACAAACATTGCCGCCAGATACCAGGCCAGGGCGATCAGAGCTAACCCCAGCGCCAATCGGATGCTGGTGTTTCTCTTCTGCTTGTCCTGGTCCATGTGTTTTTGGAGAGGGTTCGGAACTTCGGTACCGAACCCTCTATCCGGTCACGTGACTTACTTGATGACCGGTTGTTCGGTAAAGCTGTGGTACGGCGGGGGAGACGGTAGCGTCCACTCCAGGCCTTCCGCGCCTTCCCAGACCTTGTCGGGGGCCTTCTGGCCGCCGCGCACGCTCTGGATAACGTTATACACGAGCAGCAGCTGCGAGAGCCCAAGGACAAAAGCGCCGATGCTGGAGATCATGTTGAACTCGGCAAACTGCAGCGCGTAATCCGGGATGCGGCGCGGCATGCCGGCTAGCCCCAGGAAGAACTGCGGGATGAAGGTGACGTTGAAAGCGATCGCGGTCAGCCAGAAATGCAGCTTGCCCAGCTTTTCGTTGTACATGTGGCCGGTCATCTTGGGCAGCCAGTAGTAGACGCCTGCCATGATGCCCATGATGCCGCCGGCGAAAAGCGTGTAGTGGAAGTGGGCCACGACAAAGTAGGTGTGGTGATACTGCGCATCGGCTGCAACGTCTGCCAGCACCAGGCCGGTGAGGCCGCCGATACCGAACAGTATGATCCAGCCGGTGGCAAACAGCATCGGGGTTTCGAAGGTCATCGAACCCTTCCACATGGTGGCGATCCAGCAGAAGAAGAGTACCGCGAGAGGCAGCGAAATGGCCATCGTGCTATACATGAAATACAGCAGTGCCGGTACCGGCATGCCTGCGGTAAAGAAGTGGTGTGCCCATACAACAACCGACATCATGCCGATGGCCCAGAAGGAATAAACCTGCGCCTTGTACCCGTAGGTCGGCTTGCGACTGAATGCCGACAGGATGTGAGGAATCAGGCCCCAGACCGGTAGCAGCAGGATATAGACTTCCGGGTGTCCGAAGAACCAGAATAGATGCTGGAACAGGATCGGGTCACCGCCACCGGCGGCATTGAAGAAGTGGGTGCCGAAATGACGATCGGTCAGCAGCATGGTGACCGCGCCGGCCAGTACCGGGATGGTGGCAATCAGCAGAAAAGCGGTAATCAGCCAGCCCCAGGCGAACAGCGGCATCTTCATCAGCGTCATGCCGGGTGCGCGCATGTTGAAGATGGTCACGATGATGTTGATGGAACCCATTACGGAGGAGACGCCCAGCAAATGCACGGCGAAGATCGCGAAGTCAACACCGATGCCGCCTTGTACCGAGAGCGGAGCATAGAACGTCCAGCCGGTCGCGATGGCGCCGTCGCCAATACCGAACAGCGCCAGCGTGAACGGCAGCGTCAGCAGGATGGCGGCGGGGGGCAACAGCCAGAAACCCCAGTTGTTGAGACGCGGCAACGCCATGTCGGGGGCGCCCAGTTGCAGCGGCAGCATCCAGTTGGCAAAGCCGGTGGCGGCGGGCATCAGAGCGGCGAAGATCATCACCAGGGCGTGCACCCCGATCAGCTGGTTGAAGAATTCCGGCTTCATCAATTGCAGGCCGGGCTGGAACAGTTCAGCACGGACGCCGAGGATCATCGACCCGCCCACCAAGAACATGATGAGCGAGAATGTCAGGTACATCGTGCCGATGTCCTTGTGGTTGGTGGTGGTTAACCAGCGCATGATCCCGGTAGGATGGTGATCTTCGTGGTGATGTTCTGCAGTAGCTGTAGTCATGGTTTATCTCCTTGATACCGGGTTAGCGCAAGGCTTTGACCTGGGCTGGTTGCACCAGGTCGCCCATGGTGTTGCCAAAAGAATTACGTTCGAAAGTCACCACTGCCGCGATGTCGACGTCATTCAGAATGGCTTTCCATGCCGGCATCACGCCCTTGCCGTTGAACACGCGGTCGAGATGGCTATCCGTGAGAAGCTTGCCATTGGCATCGAAAATGGGGCCGTTGATGACCTTGCTTCCGGCGAGGGCGGGGAAAGTCGGTGGCAGGCCTTGGCCGGCCGCCTGGTGACATACCGCGCAATTCTTTTCGTAGACTTCCTTGCCGTGCGCGATTAGGTCATCCTTGCTCCATTCCTTGTCGGCGCCGGCGGAAGCGGCATTCAATTCCTGCTTCTTGGCGGCGACCCACTCCTTGTACTTGTCTTCGGGCATCGCGTCGACGACGATAGGCATAAAACCATGCCCTTTACCGCACAACTCCTTGCATTGGCCGCGGAAGGTACCGGGTGTATCGATCTTCACCCAAGTCTCGCGCAGGAAACCGGGAACCGCGTCGCGCGCCGCACCGAAGGCAGGGACCCACCAAGTGTGGATGACATCGTTGGACGTCAGCAGGATGCGTATTTTCTTGCCGACCGGCAGGACAAGGTGGTTATCGGTTTCCAGCAGGTAATGCTCGTCCTTGGGCGCCTTGTTTTCAATCTGATCTTCAGGCGTCGACAGATTGCTGACGAATTTGATGCCCTGTGCGTCCCCGTCCATATACTCATATTGCCAGCGCCACTGCGAGCCGGTGACCTTGATCACCATCTCGGCGCCGTTCTTGGTATCTTCCATTAAGACGACGCTGTGATAGGCGGGAATGCCCATCAGGATGAAGTCGATATAGAGCAGAATGGCAAACGGTACCAGTGTCCAGATCACTTGGGAGCGGGTGCTCGGACCGGTGAATGTGGCCGGCTTGTGGCCGTTGCTTTTGCGGTGATTGATGATCGAATAGATCATGATGCCTAGTACTACAACGAAGATCACCATGATGATGATCATGAACTTGTTGTGCACTTGCAGGGTGTCTTCTGCCATTGGCGTGACGGGCGTGGGGAAGTTCCATGCATATTCGGCATGTGCGGCCAGCGACCACACTGCGAACATCAACCCCATCCCGATTTTTTTTAGAAATTGAAATACCATTCTCGCTCCCTTGAATCTCGCCTTTAGTGAAACGCCCCGGTGTGCATCTGAAGCTGCTCGGCCAAGTCCAGCCGTTGCCGGTCATTCATGAAACGACCGATCTCCACTTCATTACCATGTGAACGGAGCCACAAACGATGCTCGCCGCTTGGGCTCTTGCGCACTATCACTTGCGCCCAATAGCGGTGAAATACGACCTGGCTTGTGTTTTTGTAATGATGCTGTTCTATCGCCAGGTGATCGCCTTCGATGGTGATGCTTTCATAATCCTCCGCATGACAGTGGATGAAATAAAAAGCATACGCCAGTGCCAGCAATTCCAGACCGGCAAATGGGAAAACCAACCAAGCGCCGGCAAAGCCAAAAGCAATGGCGATGGAGAGAGAGAAGATTGCGAGTGCTGCAACGACTTTTGCCATCTCGTGCGGAGACGATGCGCAATTGGGCCGTACAACAATTTTGTAATCTACAACCGATGTAGCCATCGACTCCTCCGGCACACTGCTTGTATTACATACTGCTCGACAAAAAGAATGCGACATTTCGTCGCACTCGGGCAAATTAGCATAAAGAAAATTGGATGACAAGATAACTTCTTGTCTTTAAAAGGATAGTTTTATCCTGAATGAGCGACGGCCCGGGTTGGCCGTTGAGCGGGCACTGCAGCCGTATGCAGAAAAGAGGCTTCGGGTAGAATATGTGCCTTGATTCGGAGGCGCGGCAGGTGCGAGGGCACTGCTTGATACAACTTGCAGGTGAGTGGTGCCGGGAGGGGGACTCGAACCCCCACACCATTGCTGGCGGCGGATTTTGAATCCGCTGCGTCTACCGATTCCGCCATCCCGGCAGGGAAGCGCGCCATTATAGCGAATAATTCACGGAGTTTCATGCGTACCAGCGATTTCGATTTTGAGTTGCCGGAAGAGCTGATTGCCCAGTTCCCGGCGGAGGAGAGGAGCGGCAGCCGCCTGTTGTGCCTCGACGGCAACAGTGGGGATGTTCGCGATGCAATGTTTCGCGACTTGCCGGCGTTGCTGCGGGCAGGCGACTTGCTGGTGTTCAATGACACCCGTGTGATCAAGGCACGACTTGGCGGGGTGAAGGAGAGCGGCGGCAAGGTGGAAGTCTTGATCGAGCGGGTGCTGGATCAGCAGCGGGGGCTCGCGCATGTCCGCGCCTCTCATTCCCCAAAGCCCGGCAGTCGGTTGCGGTTGGCTGATGCCGTTGACGTTGAGGTCATTGGCCGGCAGGACGATTTGTTTGAATTGCGCGTTCAGGGCGAAATTCCATTCGCCGAGGTGTTGGAACGCTATGGCGCCCTGCCTTTGCCGCCTTACATTACCCATGCACCGGACAGCGACGATGAGCGGCGCTATCAGACGGTCTATGCCAGAAACCCGGGGGCCGTGGCAGCTCCTACGGCGGGACTGCACTTTGACGAGACCATATTGCAGCAGCTGGACGAGTGTGGGATCGACAGGGCTTATGTGACCTTGCATGTGGGTGCGGGAACGTTCCAGCCGGTGCGGGTGGAAAACGTGGCTGAACATCGGATGCACAGCGAATGGTATGAAATTACTCAGGCCTGTGTTGACCGAATAGCGGCAACGCGGGCGCGCGGTGGCAAGGTGGTGGCTGTGGGCACGACGGCCATGCGTGCGCTGGAGAGCGCAGCCCGGGCCGGACAAATAGCTGCCGGCAGCGGCGACACGGATATCTTCATCACGCCGGGGTACCGCTTTCGTGTGGTCGACCGGTTGTTGACCAATTTTCATCTACCCAGAACCACGTTGCTGATGCTGGTGTCGGCATTCGGGGGCAGGGAGAATATCCTGCGGGCTTATCGCCATGCGGTGGAGCAGCGCTACCGGTTCTTCAGTTATGGCGATGCCATGCTGATAGATCGTCGCTTGCCATTGGACGTGTCGCTTGCGTCAGTGGAAGATTGAGATTCTAATTCCCAGATATATAGGCTGGGTCGATGCGGTGGCCGTGGCTATGGAATTTCAGGGGGGGCGATCATGATAGTCTGGGTGCTTGCGGTCCTGGTGGTGCTGGGGTTGGCGGCCGTGGCCTGGAGGCATTTGCGTTCATCCGCAGGCAATAGCGTAGAGGCGTTGAGTGCTGCGGAGCTTATATACCGCGAGGCTATGGACTACCGCAAGGGCATAGGCGTCGACTTTGATTATGCCCGGGCGCGGCAGTTGTTCCTCAAGGCGGCGGAAATGGGGAATGCCGGCGCTGCTTACGATTACGGGGCAATGTTGCGGCAAGGCCTGGGTGGGCCGCGGGAAGATGCCACGGCATGGCAATGGGTCAAGCGCGCAGCGGAAGGCGGCGATCCGCGTGCGCAGGTGGAATTGGGTAAGCGTCTTGCCTCCGGCGATGGTGTCGAGAAAAATCTTGAGGATGCCGTGCGTTGGTTGCGCAAGGCGGCAGATGCGGGGAATGCCGATGCGCAGTGCGCGCTCGGCCTGCTACATCGGGACCGGAATTCGCCGCAATGGGATTCCGCCAAGGCGGTCACCTTGTTGATCAAAGCAGCGGAGCACCATCATCCGGCCGCGCTTGCAGCGCTAAGCGAAATGTACGAGCGCGGCGAAGGAGTCAGAAAGGATATCCGGCAGGCCGACGAATGGCTGCTAAAGGCCGCTCAGCACGGGGTGCCGGAAGCCCAGTTGCGGGTGGCGAAATATTACCTGACCGGCGCCTACGGGCATATGTTTATCCAGGATTATCGTGCGGCGTTAGACTGGTTCAAACGTGCCGCAGCACACGGCATTGCGGAGGCCGAATATGAAATCGGGCTGCGTCACGAAAGGAATGAAGGTGTGAATCAGCCGGATCCTGTGCAGGCCGTCGAGCATATTCTGAAAGCGGCCAACATGGGCTATGCGCCGGCGCAGTACCGGATGGGTCAACTCTACCAGTATGGGGACCGGGTCAAGAAGGATACGGCAGAGGCTAGGCGATGGTTTGCGGCCGCTGCCGCGCAAGATTACCGTGATGCAGGCCAGCAGACCAAGAATATTGCTGTGCGCGATGCAGAACAGGTGTTTGTGGAGCCGGCAGCAGCGGATGCGGTCAACAAGCGTGGCGGAACGGAGTGGGAGGGCTGATCCTCAGCGCTGCCACAGTACGTCGGCGTTGTCGCTGGCGCGGTTAAGTCGGCGCGCGATCACGAATAGCAGGTCGGAGAGGCGGTTGAGATAGCGCAATGCATCCGGCGAGACGCTCTCGTGTCGGTTCAGCGCCACCAGTCTGCGCTCGGCGCGCCGGCACACGGTGCGTGCCACATGCGCCAGTGCCGCCGGCCGTCCGCCGCCAGGCAGGATGAATTCCTTCAGTGGCGGCAAATCGCTGTTGAACTCCCGCAGCCAGGTGTCTAGCGCGACAACCTGTTGTTCATCGATGACCTTGCTCCCCGGGATGCAGAGTTCCCCGCCAAGGTCGAAAAGGTCGTGTTGTATTCGCGTCAAGCGCTCGGCAATTACTCCCGGCAGTGGTTCGGCCAGCAGAACTCCGATATTGGAGTTCAATTCGTCCACTTCCCCCATGGCTTCAATGCGCTGGGTTTCCTTGCCCGTGCGTGAGCCATCGCCAAGGCCGGTGCTGCCATCGTCGCCGGTGCGGGTGCTGATTTTGCTGAGGCGGTTTCCCATGGAATCTCCTGAATAGAAAGTGATTGTAAGGCAATTTCTGGTGGCGCATGAACCGGTTTCTCGGCGGCGGCGATTCCGTTAAACTGCGCCGACTTTAACTGCAATCTTCCTTTGATTATGACCAGCCCCGAGCGACCAGTTTTTTTAGCCAATGACGGCCCGGTCGGCATTTTCGATTCGGGGGTTGGCGGGCTGTCGGTGTTGCAGCATTTGCAGGAAGAGCTTCCGCATGAAAACTTCCTCTACGTGGCCGACTCCGCCCATGCGCCGTATGGTGGTAAAACCGCCGAAGAAATCCAGGGGCGTGCATTGGCCGTGACAGGTTTTCTGGTCGAGCAAGGAGCGAAGGCGATCGTCGTCGCCTGTAACACGGCTACTGCAGCGGCGATACAGCTTCTGCGCGCGCGGTTTCCGGTGCCGGTCATCGGTATGGAACCCGCAGTCAAACCCGCGGCTGCGGCCACAAAGAGCGGGGTGATCGGTGTCTTGGCGACTACGGGTACGCTGCAGAGCGCGCAGTTCGCTGCACTGCTGGATACCTACGGTAAGGGAGTGCGCGTGGTGACGCAAGGTTGCCCGGGTTTGGTGGAACGCGTCGAACGCGGCGAACTGCAGGCGCCCGAAACGCGTGCGCTGCTGGAGCAGTATGTCCAGCCTTTGCTTGCGGCAGGGGCGGACACCCTGGTGCTGGGCTGCACGCATTACCCATTTCTGAAGCCGCTGATCGAGCAGATCACCTGGGGGCAAGTGGCGCTGATCGACACCGGTGCCGCCGTGGCGCGACAAGCGCGGCGGCGCATCGATGAAATGGGACTCGCTGCGCGGAGCCCTGGGGCAGGATCTGTGAAGCTTTGGACCAGCGGCGATGTAGTGCAGAGCCGGCGCGTCGTAGCAGCGCTGTGGGGCGAGGCAGCGGTGGAACCGCTGCCTCTTCGCGTCTGAGTATCTAGAGCCGATTCAAAGCTAGCCTGCAAGGCTGCGGGCACATTGCCGCGTGCCGCCCGCGCCTTGCATTGCATCCCGCAGCCTTACGGGGGGTGAGCCTGCTGAAATAGGGACTCAGTGGTGCGGCACGGTTTCGCCGGCCTTGAGCCGGTACTTCGTGCCACAGTAGGGGCACATGGCCCGCCCCGTCGCCGTAATGTCGAGGAATACGCGCGGGTGGGAGCACCACAGCGCGACTTCGTCGGTCGGGCAGTGTAGCGGGAGGTCTTTGCCTGACACTTCGATTTCACGCATTTCCTTCGCCATGTTGATATCCTTTACACCAGAGTCAGCCAGCTTGCGTGGCGGGGCGAGCGCCCAGTAACCGCCTCGAAGAATTTTGTTTGCAGCTTTTCGGTGATCGGACCGCGGGTGCCGCTGCCGATGGCGCGATTGTCGAGTTCACGGATCGGCGTGACTTCGGCAGCTGTGCCGGTAAAGAATGCTTCGTCGGCTGAGTAGACTTCATCGCGCGTGATGCGCTTTTCGATCACGTGCAGGCCCATTTCCTCGGCCAACTGGATGATGGTGTCGCGCGTGATGCCTTCGAGTGCGCTGGTGAGATCGGGCGTGAACAGTTTGCCGCGACGGACGATGAAGATATTTTCGCCCGAACCTTCAGCAACAAAGCCGTCCACGTCGAGCAGCAGCGCTTCGTCGTAGCCGTCGTGCGAGGCTTCCTGGTGTGCCAGGATGGAATTCATATAGTTGCCGTTGGCTTTCGCCTTGCACATGGTGATGTTCACATGATGGCGTGCAAAAGAGGAGGTCTTCACTCGAATCCCGTTCTCCAGTGCCTCCTTGCCGAGGTATGCGCCCCAGGGCCAAGCGGCGACAATCACATGGGTGGACAGCGTCTTGGCGGAGATGCCCATGGCTTCGGCGCCATAAAATGCCATCGGGCGCAGGTAGCCCGATTCCAGGTTGTTTTCGCGTACTGCAGCTTTTTGCGCTGCGCTGATCGTCGCCTTGTCGTATGGCATCTTCATGCCGAGGATATGTGCCGAGCGAAATAAGCGGTCGGTATGCTCCTGGAGACGGAAAATGGCCGTGCCTTTTTCGGTTTTGTAAGCTCGGACGCCCTCGAAAACACCCATGCCATAGTGCAGGGTGTGGGTGAGAACGTGGGTGGTGGCTTCGCGCCAGGGCACCATCTTGCCATCGTACCAGATCAGACCATCGCGGTCGGCCATCGTGTTGGCCATAGCCATCTTGTTTCTCCGAAGCGTAAAAGCTCTAATTGTAATCGTAATCAACAAGTCTTGAATAGAATTGGGAGGCCGGAAATGGCGCGCATTCTGCTGGTGGGAACAGTTACTCTGGATTTGGTGTTCGCCCTGGATCATGCGCCTGGCTCCGACGAAGAAATGCGGGCGATGTCGCTACGCACATGCCGCGGCGGGAATGCCGGCAATACGGCTGTCGTCTTGGCCAGGCTCGGGCACGCGCCGGAGTTTCTCGGGGTGATGGCCGATGCGCCGGAAACTGCGGTGATCGAGCGCGACTTCGAGGAAAGTGGTGTGGTTTTCAGGAACTGTCCGCGGCTCTGCGGCCGACCGCCCACTTCAAGCATCTACCTGGCAGGCGCCACGCGCAGCATCGTGCACTATCGCGACCTGCCCGAACTGGATGCGAAGTATCTTTGTTCTCTCGATCTGGGTAATTACGATTGGCTGCATTTCGAAGGTCGTAATGTTGTTGCGCTCGCCGAGATGCTGCGCTTCGTGCGGGAAAACAGCCCTGCCTTGCGTGTTTCCCTTGAACTGGAGAAGCCGCGTCCCGGCATTGAATCGCTGATTGGGCTGGCTGATCTACTGCTATGTTCCCGGGGAGTTGCCGAAGCTGCAGGATTCCACGAGCCGGAACCGTTCCTGCACTGGCTCTCCGCTCAGACTGGCGCAGCCATCAGTCTTGCCTGGGGAGAGGTCGGAGCTTTTGGCATCCTGCCCGGGGGCGATGTTCTGCATGTTCCTGCAGTGCCCGTGGCCGAAGTGGTCGATACGCTGGGGGCAGGGGACACCTTTAACGCCGGGATGCTTGATGCCATGGTGCAGGATCGACCTCTGCTTGAAGCGTTGAGCGCAGGATGTGCGTTAGCAGGCAGAAAGTGTGCAGTGCAGGGATTCGAATTCTGAAGCGGTGTTGCGAAAATGCAACAGCCCGACTTAAACAGGACAAAATAATCTAGATAGCTGTTGAATTATTTTTTTGCCTGGGTACAATTCAATTAAAGATATTTCTATCCTTAATTCTTTAATTGTTGACTGAGACGAGGGGCTAACATGAAAAAAACTCTATTGGCGGTAATGGTTGCGGCAGCATTTGCACCGACGCTAGCGATGGCCGAGGCCGGCGATATCGTGGTTCGCTTGCGCGCGACCTACATCAATCCGGATGAACACAGCAATCTGGGCAAGGACACCGCCAAAAGTTTGGGCGCTGGTGTCGTGGCGCCGGGGGCGGAGCTGGCCGTCGACAGCAATACCATTCCGGAAATCGACTTTTCCTACTACATCACCAAGAACATTGCTGCCGAACTTATTTTGGCAACCGGTACCCGGCATGATGTTTCCATCACCAAGAGCGCGGGTGTCGGTATCGGCAACCAGAACCTGGGTTCCGTGAATCTGCTGCCGCCCACGCTGACCGTGCAATGGCACTTCATGCCGGATCAAACATTTGACCCGTATGTGGGTGCCGGTATCAACGTCACCAAGTTCATGGATAACAGCCTGGCAACCACCAAAGGGCTGCCTGGGCTGCCGATCCGCATCGATCACTGGAGCGTCGGTCCTGCCATACAGGCTGGTTTCGATGTGAACCTGAAGGACGGCTGGCTGGTTAACGCCGACGTCAAGAAGGTCTGGATCGATACGGATGTGGAAATCAACGCCGGCACCGGGTACAAGAAGATCGATAGCCTGGACATCAATCCGTGGGTGTTCAGCCTCGGTATCGGCAAGAAGTTCTAAGGTTGTAATGCTTTACCAGTCGTCTCCTTGAGACCTCCCCCTTTTCCCTGTTGGGAGAAGGGGGTTTTTATCGTCGGAGACCCTGCCGAAGGGCGAGGCTCGCATGTTAGAATAGTGCCCCCATGGAAACGGAGGGGCGAAATGCGAAGCTGGGTTGTAGTGGTGCTGTGCAGTTGCCTGCTGGCTTGCTCCGGTCGGCATGATGCGCCGGCATTCGTGGGAACGGATATCAGTGGGGCCCAGTTTGGCGGTGAGCTGGCTCTGACGGATCATCAGGGGCATCCGCGAGCGTTGGCAGATTTTCGCGGCAAGGTGGTTGCGCTGTTTTTCGGCTATACCCATTGCCCCGATGTGTGTCCGACGACGATGGACGATCTGGCGAAAGCGGTCAAGCTGTTGGGTGGGCGGGGAAAGTCGGTGCAGGTGCTGTTCGTGACGCTCGATCCTGAGCGCGATACGCCGAAAGTGCTGGCCGAATACGTGCCGTCGTTCAACCCGAGCTTTATCGGGCTTTACGGCGACGAAGCGGCGACCGAACGCGTGGCCGGGGACTTCAAGCTGTACTACAAGAAACAGGAGTCTTCGGGCAAGGGCGGTTACACCATAGACCACAGTGCCGGAGTCTATGTGTTCGATAAAAAAGGGACGCTCCGGTTGTATTTGAACTACGGCGAAAAACCGCAGGATATTGCGCATGATTTGGCGCAACTGATGTGAGGATGAACGCGTTGTCGCGCGGGCGACAGCGTCGCGCAAGGTACCGGAGGGGGTCTGGCAGGTGCGGGCAAGCCGGTTTCGGGTTGAAGTTTTTGTAATTATTGAGGAGGTAGTATGGCTACGACGAATGTCGTGACGAACGAGCAATATAACTACGATATTGTTCGCAAGTTCACCATCATGACCCTGGTCTGGGGTGCGGTGGGGATGCTGGTGGGGGTATATATCGCCTCCGAACTGGCGTTCCCGATTCTGAACATGGATATCCCGTATATCACCTTCGGCCGGTTGCGCCCGGTGCATACCGGCGCCGTGATTTTCGGCTTCGGCGGCAGCGCGTTGTTCGCTACTTCTTACTATGTGGTGCAACGCACCTGCCAGGCGCGGCTGTTCGGTGATGGCCTCGCCAATTTCACGTTCTGGGGCTGGCAGGCCGTGATCGTGCTGGCTGCGCTGGGCGACGTGCTCGGCTACAGCCAGGGGCGTGAATACGCGGAAATGGCGTGGCCGACCGATCTGCTGATCGAGGTGGTCTGGGTGGCTTACCTGGCCGTATTCGTCGGCACACTGATGAAGCGCAAGGAGCCGCATATCTATGTCGCCAACTGGTTCTATCTTGCCTTCATCCTGGCGACCGCGCTGCTGCACACCTTCAACAACCTAGCCATACCGGTCAGCCTGACTTCCTCCTACAGCCTGTTCTCCGGCGCGCAGGATGCGATGACCCAATGGTGGTACGGCCACAACGCGGTCGGTTTCTTCCTGACTGCTGCCTTCCTCGGCATGATGTATTACTTCGTACCCAAGCAGGCCGGCCGCCCGGTGTATTCCTACCGTCTGTCCATTGTCCACTTCTGGGCGCTGATCTTCCTTTACATGTGGGCCGGTAGCCACCACCTGCACTGGACCGCGATTCCGGACTGGACTTCTTCGCTGGCTGCCACGTTCTCTATCATGTTGCTGCTGCCTTCCTGGGGCGGCATGATCAACGGCATCATGACCCTGTCTGGTGCATGGGACAAGCTGCGTACTGACCCGATTATGCGGTTCCTGATCGTGGCGCTGTCGTTCTACGGCATGTCGACTTTCGAAGGCCCGATGATGTCCCTGAAAGACGTCAACGCGTTGTCACATTACACCGACTGGACCATCGGGCACGTCCACTCCGGCGCTTTGGGCTGGGTGGCGATGATTACCTTCGGTGCGCTGTACCACCTGATCCCGCGCCTGTGGAATACGGAAGTGCATAATCCCAAGCTGATCAACGTCCACTTCTGGCTGGCGACCATCGGCATCCTGCTCTACATCGTCGCAATGTGGATCTCCGGCATCATGCAAGGCCTGATGTGGCGTGCCTTCGACGACTTCGGCAACCTGCAGTATTCTTTTGTCGAAACCGTGGCCGCGATGCATCCGTTTTATGTGATGCGTGCTTTGGGTGGTGCTTTCTTCCTGACGGGCATGCTGGTCATGATCTACAACATGGCCCTGACGATCCGCAAGGGAAGCACCAAGGCAGAAGGCCGCCTCGCAGCTGCTGCCGCTTAACCGGACGAGACGAGAGTTTGGAGCTAACATGAAACACGACAAAATTGAGCGTAACCTCGGCCTGATGCTGGTGCTCACCATGCTGGCCATCAGCATCGGCGGCCTGGTGGAAATCGTTCCGCTGTTCTTCATCAAGGATACGGTGGAGACCGTCAAGACGGCCGACGGCCGCGACATGATCCATCCGTACACGCCGCTGGAACAACTGGGGCGCGACATCTATGTACGCGAAGGCTGCTACCTGTGCCACTCGCAGATGATCCGCCCGTTCCGCGATGAGGCGCTGCGCTACGGTCACTATTCACTGGCGGCGGAGTCCAAGTACGACCATCCGTTCCAGTGGGGTTCCAAGCGCACGGGACCTGACCTGGCGCGCGTCGGCGGCAAGTATTCCAACGACTGGCACGTCCAGCACTTGACCGCGCCGCGTTCCATGGTGCCGGAATCCGTAATGCCGAACTATCCATGGCTGATCAAGACCAAGCTGGATTTTTCCGATATCACCCAACGCATGAAGGCCCTGCGCACGGTGGGCGTGCCGTATTCCGCCAACCAGGCCGAATACGAACGCAATGTGAAAACGTTCGGCGAGGATGTCGCGAAGACGCTGCGCATCGAAGATGCCGAGGCGAATGTGATCGCCCAGGCTGAAACCAACAATTACGATAACAACAAGGACGAACTGACCGAAATGGACGCCTTGGTAGCTTATCTGCAAGTGTTGGGCACGATGGTCGACTTCAAGCAGTTCGACGACGACTATTTCGCCAAATTCCGTTAGGAGCGAGACATCATGGAATGGTTGATGTGGTTTACGCAGTTCGAGAACACAAAGCCTCTGGCGCTGGTGATTTTCTTCACCGTGTTCTGCGGCGTTCTGTTCTACGTGTTCGGTAGCCGTACGCGTGGCGACAGGCTGGAAGGCTACAAGAACATGCCGTTCCTCGACGAAAATCAGGATGCGAAGGGAAATTAATCATGGCAAGCGACAACAAACAAACGACGGGCCACGTCTGGGACGACGACCTGCAGGAACTCACCAATCCGTTGCCGAACTGGTGGCTGTGGACGTTCTACCTGACGATCATCTTCTCTGTGATCTACTGGCTGATGTATCCGGCCTGGCCGATTGGGCATGACTTCACCAAAGGCATGAAAGGCCTGAACACCATCAAGTACACCGCGACCACGGTGGATGGCAAGCAGGTCGAGAAGGAAGTGCACTGGAACATGCGTGCCAAGCTGATGGCGGAGACCAACGAAGCCGAGAAGCTGCAGAAGCAGTGGTTCGACAAGGTGGCCTCGACCCCGTTCGAGGAAGTGGCGAAGAATGCCGAACTGATGCAATTCGTGCAGTCCGCCGGCAAGACGCTGTTCGGCGACAACTGCGCCGCCTGCCACCAGGCCGGCGGTCAGGGCAAGCTGGGATTGGCGCCTAACCTGGTGGACGACAGCTGGATCTACGGCGGTACTTATGAAAAGATCCAGGAGACCATCACTAACGGCCGCAACGGCATGATGCCGACCTTCAAGGGCGTGCTGCAGCCGGACCAGATCAGCAATGTGGCGAACTATGTGCTCAGCCTCTCCGGCGAACCGCATGATGCTGCCGCGGCCAAGCTCGGCGACGCCATCTTCCACAACGAAGGCGGCTGCGTGGTGTGTCACGGCCAGGATGCCAAGGGCAATCCGGCCATCGGCTCCGCCAACCTGACCGACAAGATCTGGCTGTGGGCCGACGTACCCGGAGCCTCGACGCCGGAAGGCAAGCTGGCGGCCGTGACCAAGGTGGTAACCGAAGGTGTCAGTCGCGGCAAGATGCCGACCTGGGGCGGTCGTTTGAACCCTGAGCAGATCAAGCTGCTGACCGTGTATGTGCACGATAGCCTGGGCGGCGGCAAGTAAGTCTTTGTCACGCTGAAGCTTGAACCAAAACGAAGGCTCGCGCTCCAACGTGGGCCTTCGTGCTTTTGAAGTTCCTATTGCAGTTCAGATTTACTTGCAGGTATTGATTGATGGCCACCGATAATTCTTCCCCGCTGTATCAGAAGCACATCCCGATTTTCGTCCGCTCCGTCGAGGGGAAGTTCCGCAATTTCAAATCGGCGGTGCTGGCGGTGGCCTACACCGTATTTTTTAGTTTGCCTTGGATAGAATGGGAGCGCGCCAGTGGCGCCAACCAGGCCATTTTGTTCGACCTGGAGTCCAAGCGCTTCTTTATTTTCAACCTGGTGATGTATCCCCAGGACATCTTCTGGCTGTCGATGCTGCTGTTCATCGCCGCCATCCTGCTGTTCTTCGTGACCGGCCTGGTGGGCCGCGCCTGGTGCGGCTATTTCTGCTTCCAGACCCTGTGGACCGACATGTTCATGCTGGTCGAACACATGATACAGGGCGAGCGCCCGGCTCGCATGCGCCTGTACAAGCAGCCGTGGAACCTGGAAAAAATCCTCAAGGTCGGTTCCTCGCACCTGGCCATGATCGCGATTTCTTTCTGGACCGGCTTTACCTTCGCCGCTTATTTCGCCTATGCGCCCGACCTGCTGCATCGATTCTTCACCGGTGAGGCGCCACAGGTGGCCTACATCACCGTACTGACGCTGACCATCACCACCTACGCCGCTGGTGGCCACGCGCGCGAACATATCTGCAATTTCATCTGCCCTTATTCCCGCTTCCAGAGCGTGATGTACGATCGGGATACGCTGGCAGTCAGCTACGATGCCCGACGCGGTGAAGGCAGCAGCGGCCGAGCCCTGCCCAAGGCGGGGCTGCGCACGCGCGAGGAGCGGCAGGCCCAAGGACATGGCGACTGCATCGACTGCGGTTTCTGCGTGCAGGTCTGCCCGACCGGCATCGACATCCGCAACGGCCTGCAATACCAGTGCATTTCCTGCGGTCTGTGCATCGATGCCTGCAACAACATCATGGATTCCGTCGGCTTCCCGCGCGGACTGATCCGCTACGATTCCGATGCCAACCTGGCGAGCGAGCATCCGGTCAAGCCGCATGTACGATGGAAGCGATACAAGGTGTTGGGCTACGCGATTGCGCTGGCGGTGATGGTGGGCGCACTGGCCTACAACATCGGTACCCGTGCCAGTATGGAGCTGCGTATCCTGCAAGTACGGCAACCGCTCTACGTCGAGCTCTCCAATGAGAAGGTGCGTAACCGCTACCAGATCCATATCGTCAACAAGACCGATCATCCCGAAACCTACAAGATCGAAGTGCAGGGCATCCCGCAGGACGCCCTGGATCTGGGAGCCGTGTCGGAAATCAAGGTGCGCTCGGGCAAGGACCTGCATCTGAATGCGAAAGTCGATCTGCCGGAGGATCTGGCCAAGCAGACCAGCCACTTCCATTTCGTCGTCTTCCCTGCTTCCGATCCGACGCAGAAACTGGTGCGTACCGTGACTTTCAGCAGCGAACGAAACAAGGACTAACCCATGGGCTTTACCGAAACCCTGTTTGGCGGCTTGATCGCCGTCGTTGTCGTATTCACCCTCGGCCGCCTGTTCCGTCTCTCCAATTACTGGAGCGCGGTGCTGGGCGCCCTGTTGCCGTTCCTGGCATATCTGGCCTACAGCGCGCAGAACTGGCCTGGCGGCGATGTGCTGGCGATCCACTTGGTGGTGTTTCTGGCGACTTCCGCCGTGCTCGGCGTGTTCAACGGCATCCGTACGCACAGGGAAAAATTGCACTGGGGTCCCAAGCTCATCATCGGATTTTTCGTGGGGCTGGTGATATTCAATGCGACGCTGCTGTCGATCGCGTTGCATGGACTCCCGCCGTCGGTCGCGCGTTGGTTCATGCCGCATCAGGAAAACCGCAGGCTGTACACGGGCTTCCCCGGCATCATCCCGCATGATCGCAATATCCTCTATGAAGAGCATCAGCAACGCATCGCGGAACAGCGCAGCCTGGGCTGGCAGGTCGATGTGCAAGGACTGGAGACGCTCGTAAGCGGCCGCGATGACGAACTCGTGCTGAAAGCGATCGACGCCCAGGGGCAGCCCATTGTGGCGGATCGTGTGCAACTGGGCTTCTGGCGCCTGGCCAACAGCAAGGACGACCATGAACGGGCGCTGGTGGCATCGGCACCGGGAGAATATCGGACCAAGGTACACCTGGACGACCCCGGCCGCTGGGTGATCGAAGTCGATATCCAGCGCGGCAAGGATGTTTATCATATGCAGCATCCGATCATGGTCCGCGCACCGCAGTAGCGGGATTGTCCCAGCGAGATGCGCGAAGCGACGGCTTGCTACCATTGCGGGCTTCCTGTTCCCGAAGACAGCCCTTATTGCAGCAGTATCCTTGGAGAGCCGCGCGCGCTTTGCTGCCACGGCTGCCAGGCCGTGGCCGAATCCATCGTCGGCAACGGCCTGGAGGATTATTACCGCTATCGCACGGAGCTGCCCAAGACCGCGGAAGAACTGGTGCCGGAAGAATTGCGGCAACTCGACCTTTACGATCATCCGGAAGTCCAGAAAAGCTTCGTCCATCAGGCGGATGCACACCTGAAGCAGGCATCCCTGATACTCGAGGGCATCACCTGCGCCGCGTGCATCTGGCTCAACGAGCGCCATTTGAAGCAGCTGCCGGGCGTGCTCGAAGTCAGCGTCAATTACGCCTCCCACCGTGCACGGATCGGTTGGGACGAAAGCCGGATCAAGCTGTCGACGATCCTGGCGGAGATTCGCAAGCTCGGCTATCAAGCCCATCCATTCAATGCCCAGCAGCAGGAAGCATTGCGAGAGCAGCGGCGTAAGGACGATATCCGGCGCATGGCCGTGGCCGGCATCTCGGCTGCACAGGTGATGATGCTGGCGGTCGCCTTGTATGCTGGCGCCGCCCAGGGCATGGAGTATTCGACGGCGCAGCTGCTGCGCGGTTTCAGTTTGCTGCTGACCATCCCGGCGATGGCCTATTCCGGGCTGCCGTTCTATCAGTCGGCCTGGCGTGCCCTGGTGCGGCGCCAGGTCAACATGGATACGCCGATCACACTCGGCCTGCTGACTGCATTTTTCGGCAGTATCTGGGCGACCGTGCAAGGGCACGGCGCGGTCTACTATGACACCATCACCATGCTGATCTTCTTCCTGCTCGCCGCCCGTTTCATGGAGCGCAATGCCCGCGAAAAATCCGTGGAGGCGGCGGAAAACCTGCTGCGCCTGATGCCGGCAATGGCAACCCGGGTCGAGCAGGGGCGCCATACACTGGTCACCGTGCATGAACTGGACGACGGCGACGTGATCCTGGCTAAACCGGGCGAAACCATTGCCGCCGATGGCGTAGTGGAGCAGGGCGAGAGCAGCGCCGACGAATCGCTGCTCACTGGTGAAAGCCGGCCATTGCCGAAAACGCCTGGCGACCGTGTTTTTGCTGGCAGCATCAATTACGAGAGCCCGTTGCTGATCCGCGTCACCGGGGTCGGCGAGGAAACCGTACTGGCGGGGATTGCGCGGCTGCTTGATCGCGCCCAGGCGCAGAAGCCCCGGCTGGCGCAGATGGCGGACAGGTTTGCCAGCTGGTTCACCTATGCCCTGCTGATACTGGTGGCGGTGGTAGGCCTCATCTGGTGGTACATCGACCCCTCGCGTGCGTTTGAGCCTATGTTGGCCGTACTGGTTGTGAGCTGTCCGTGCGCATTATCGCTGGCAGCGCCGGCCGCTTTCGCGGCCGCCGGTTCGCACCTGGTACGGCGCGGCGTTTTGCTGACCCGTGGCCATGCACTGGAAACGCTCGCGCGTGCCACCCATTTCATTTTCGACAAGACCGGGACCCTCACCCAGGGGAAACCGCAGCTGGAAGCGATCCGGCTTTTTGCGGAAGCCTCCGAGGAGGAATGCTTGCTGATTGCCGCCGCGCTGGAACAGGCCTCCGAGCACCCACTGGCGCAAAGCTTTCTGGCGGCTGCGGCGGGCAAGCGCCTGCCGGCCGTGGGCTACAGCGAGAACCTTCCAGGTAAAGGGGTAGCGGGGCTGGTGGCCGGACGACGCTACAGGCTCGGCAATGCTGGCTTGATGACCGCCTTGGCGGCTACGCACCAAACGGCGCTGGCGGACATATCGCCCGGCGCCACCGTGGTCTGGCTCGCCGACGAGCGGCAGGTGCTGGCGGCCTTCGTGCTGGCAGATGCGTTGCGTCCGCAGGCCGTCGCTTTGGTGGAGGCGTTGCTCCGCGGCGGGGTGAAGGTGTCCATCCTCAGCGGCGATGCACAGGATGCGGTAGCCCATTATGCGCGGCTGCTGGGCGTGCAGGATTGGCGGGCCGGGCTGACCCCTGAGCAGAAACTGGAAGCACTACATGACTTGCAGGCCCATGGCGAAGTCATTGCCATGGTCGGCGACGGGGTCAACGATGCGCCGGTGCTGGCCGGGGCGCAGGTCTCCATCGCCATGGGCAGCGGCACGCAGATGGCACGCACCACGGGCGATGTCGTGCTGCTGACGGAGAACCTGCTGGAGGTGGAGCATGCGGTGGCGACCGGCCGCTTCACAATGAGCGTGATTCGCCAGAATTTTGCCTGGGCGCTGGGCTACAACCTGCTCACTATCCCGTTTGCCGCTTCCGGACATTTGTCGCCGTGGCTGGCAGCGCTGGGGATGTCGGTCAGCTCGCTGGTGGTGGTGCTGAACGCGCTGCGGTTGAAGTAGGCACCGATCAGAGCCGGTGCAATTCAGCGGAAATTGCTTTGAGTTCTCTTCTTGAGGCCAGGTAGTCCGGACACAGTTTCTCCACCCATGCCCAAAACTTCGGGCTATGGTTCATTTCCTTCAAGTGTGCCAGTTCGTGCGCGACCACGTAATGAATGATATGCGGCGGCGCCTGGATCAGGCGCCAGTTGAGGCGGATTT
>CAMLDQ010000017.1 GCA_946478965.1 uncultured Methylobacillus sp.
GTTCGCGCGCGGGTCTGGCGGACCCGTCGCGGCCCTACGGCTCGTTCCTGTTCCTGGGCCCCACCGGCGTGGGCAAGACCGAGCTGACGCGCGCGCTGGCCGAGTTCCTGTTCGACTCCGAAGAGCACATGATCCGCATCGACATGAGCGAATTCATGGAGAAGCACTCGGTGGCGCGGCTGATCGGCGCGCCGCCCGGATACGTGGGCTACGAAGAGGGCGGCACGCTGACCGAGGCGGTGCGCCGCAAACCATACTCCGTGATCCTGCTGGACGAGGTGGAGAAAGCGCATCCGGACGTATTCAACGTGCTGCTGCAGGTGCTGGACGACGGCCGCATGACGGATGGCCAGGGCCGCACGGTGGACTTCAAGAACACGGTGATCATCATGACCTCCAACCTCGGCAGCCAGATGATCCAGACCATGGCGGGCGACGATTACCAGGTCATCAAGCTGGCGGTGATGGGCGAGGTGAAGAGCTATTTCCGGCCGGAATTCATCAACCGCATCGACGAGGTGGTGGTGTTCCACAGCCTGGGTGAGGCGCATGTGAAGTCGATTGCCCGGATCCAGCTCGCCAGCCTGGCCAAGCGCTTGCAGGCGATGGACATGGCGCTTGAGGTGACCGATGCGGCCCTGGCCGAAATCGCCGACGCCGGCTTCGATCCGGTCTACGGTGCGCGTCCACTGAAGCGCGCGATCCAGAGCGAGATCGAGAATCCGCTGGCGAAGGAAATCCTGGCGGGTCATTTCGGCGCCAAGGACACCATCCAGGTTGATGTGCGCGAGGGAAGGCTGACATTCGGCAAGGGCTGAAGACTTGTAAAAAAATATTCTGCCCCTGGCTGTAATGGGCGGCGGCGGAGGTCGACTAAAGGTGGCGGTAAATCCTTTTCTAAATGAACTGGTTACCGCCACATTTCTTTAACTTTAGGAGACTCAAAATGACAACTCGAATGGCAATCCCGTTATATGTCGCCGTACTCTTCTCGCTGGCCGGTTTTTCAACGGTGGCGCTGGCGGATGTTTCGCTGGGAACGGGCGGGTACAACCGCGAACTGCACACCATGGGCATGATGAAAATACTGGATGCCAACGGTGACCACATGGTGTCTACCGAGGAGTTCAACAACTACTATGGCGCACTGTTCGATGAGCTGGATACAAATCACGACGGTTCCATCGATGCCAAGGAATGGGTGGGCACCAAGGGTGACAACAAGGTCAGCGTAGCCACGGGTGGTTACAGCCGTCAATTGCGGTCTATGGCCATGATGAAAACCATGGACACCGACAACGACCACAAGGTCACCAAGGACGAGTTCATCAAGTTCCATGAAAAAGTGTTTACCGCGATGGACACTAAGGGCAATGGCATGATCGACGCCCAAAGCTGGCTGCGCAGGACGACGGGCAACTAGTCGTCCGCTGCGGCACTTACGAGGGGACGGCCGACCCTCGTTTTTTGCGACGGCAGCGCATGCGGTCTACGCGGCAAACTGTTATATTGAGCAGCTTTCCTGTGCTCCAGGTACTCGCGCAATGGATGTTTCCCAGGTTCTGCAGTTGTTGTTGCATTTTGACCAGCATCTCGGCAGCTTGATTGCCCAGCACCAGTTCGCCATTTACGCGATGCTGTTCTTTGTGGTGTTTCTCGAAATCGGCGTTCTGCCGCTGTTCTTCTTCCCAGGCGATCCACTTCTATTCATCTGCGGCGCATTCTGCGCAACGCATGCCTTGAATTTATGGCTGATCCTGCCGCTGCTGTTTGCCGCAACCATATTCGGCAGCCTGCTCAATTATGCTATTGGCCACCGCATCGGCGACAAGGTCTATGCGATGAATGCGCGATGGCTGGATCGGGACGCCTTGCAGAAAACGCACGACTTTTACGAGCGCTATGGCCGCATTACCTTCCTGCTGTCGCCCTTCATCGCCGTGGTGCGCACCTTTGCGCCCTTTGTCGCCGGCGTTGCTCGCATGACGTTCGGCAGCTATCTGGCGGCAGTGACGCTTGGTGCTGCCGTCTGGGTGATGACGCTGGTGCCCGGCGGCTATTTCTTCGGCAACATCCCACTGATTCGCGATCACATGGGCACCATCGTGCTGACGGGATTGGCTCTCGGGCTGGGCGGTCTGGCGGTGAGCGGCATGATGCGGGCGGCTCGCAATGCCAGGGCGGCCGGCCCCGATTGATCGGCAGGGCGTCCGGTCCTGAGCTTTTGCAATTGCCGGGACGCGGGAGTAGACTTGAAAGTCTTACAGAGCCATTGGGTGCTGCCATTAAAAACGTTAAAAAACATTTGGTTGTCCTGTTGGTCGGCCTCGTGTTCGGGGCCGGGGAGGCTGTTGCTGCCACCTACCTTAGCGACTACTCGCAAGAGTCGCCCAAAGTACGGCAATTGTTCCAGCAGGCGGACAAGTGGGCAGACGATCTGGACGATCCCGATCTGGGCTGGAAAGCGGCAAACCTTTATTGCCAGGCGTCCCGCCTGGGCAGCGCGGAAGCGCAATTCCGGCTGGGCATGCAATACGCTTTCGGCAAGGGTGTGCCTGAAAATCGCGAACAGGCGGCAGCCCTGTTTCGTATCGCAGCCAATCAGGGCCACCACGAGGCCCAGAACATGCTGGAAACCATTAACGTGCAGAACGCGGTAGACCCTCCCCCGTGCGTGCTGGCGGATGTTGCGCCGGAGAAACTGCCTCCGCGCCCGGTTACCGTTGCCAGCAACGAGCCGGCAGTGAGCGCGATCGAGCATTACGTCGATTCGCTGCCCAAGGAACGGCGCTGGGTGGTGGAACTGGTCGAGTCGCTTGCACACTGGTACGGTATCGACCCGAACTTCGCGCTGTCCATCATCGCAGTGGAGTCCAATTTCAATGCCGTCGCCCAGTCCAACAAGCAGGCGATGGGGCTGATGCAACTGATTCCAGCTACGGCGGAGCGCTTCAACGTCAAGAATGCGTTCGATGCCACCCAGAACATCAAGGGCGGGCTGCGCTACCTGCGCTGGCTACTGGCCTACTACCGGGGCGATACCGAACTGGTCGCGGCTGCCTATAACGCGGGCGAGAAAGCGGTCGACCGTTACAAAGGGATCCCGCCTTATCCCGAAACGCGCAATTATGTGAAGCGCGTGATGGATTTCTACCAGCGTAGTTCCCATCCCTACGAATCGGATGTCGTTGATCCCTCGCCATTGGTGCTGACCCGCAAGGGCTGACACTTCCGCTGCATGCATCCCGACTTCTGGCACGAGCGCTGGCGGAAAAACCAGATCGGCTTCCACCAGGATGCCATCCATCCTTTGTTGCGGCAATGCTGGTCGGCATTGTGCATTGCCCCGGGCAGCCGCGTATTTGTGCCCTTGTGCGGCAAGAGCCGCGACATGCTGTGGCTGCGAGCGCAAGGCTACGAGATTGTCGGAGTGGAAATCAGCCGCTTGGCCGTGGAGGCTTTTTTCGAGGAGAACGGCTTGCAGCCTGCGGTGGTGGAGCAGGCCGGTTTCCATGTTTACGAAACCGAGGGTCTGCGCATCTTCTGCGGCGATTTTTTTGCGTTGACCGCTGCCGATCTTGCCGGCGCGAGTGCCGTGTATGACCGGGCGTCGCTTGTCGCGCTGCCGCCGGAAATGCGTCGTGCGTATGCCGAGCATCTGGCGGGTTTACTGGCACCGGGAACGAAAACCCTGCTGGTGGCTTTCGAGTATCCGCAGCACCAGATGGATGGCCCTCCGTTCAGCGTGGACGAGGCGGAGGTATATGCCCTGTATGCCGGACACTGCGCTGTTAGCCTGCTGCAGGCGGCGGATATCCTGGACGATGAACCACGCTTTCGCGCGCGCGGGGTGAGCCGGCTGCACGAGAAAGTCTATATGCTCGTCTATCCAGGCTAAACTGCGGTGTCGGCGCGATGCGAGCGCTGAGGCTTGATTGATTCGATTTATTCGGCCTGCTGGTGTGCGTCGCCCGAGTCGGGCGCGTCATGACTACCCTCGTCTTCATGATCTGTTGCGGATTCTTCATGGCCGCCTTTCCCGCCGCCCATGAACTTCTTGCCGCCTTTGCCTGAAGCGCCTCCGGTGCTGTGTCCGCCATCGGAGTGAAAGATGACATCCTCCAGCGTCTTGCTGCCGCCGCCATGGGAGGAATTGCCTTTGTGCGCGTTATCGCTGCCGCCGTGGCCTTCGGCACCTCGCCCTCCCTTGTACTTCGGCCCTTTGCCCATGTGACTGCTATTGTCGTGACCGCTGTCATGGCTTTCTGCCGCCTGTGCGGATGCGATCAGGCTCCCGGAGACGGGGCCGAACGCAACAGAGACGGAGAAGGCGGCGAGAGCACTCACTCGCGCCACACGAAAAAGTCGGTTTGATCCAAATTGCATCACCAGTCTCCGGAACGGTTGCGGTTCAAGAAACAGGCGCACCCAGAAAGGGTGTGCCTGTCCTCGTCAACATCAACGTACTGCGTTGTCATGCACGTATTCGATGACCTGCAACGCATCGTCCGCAGCTTGTGCAAAGTCATCCGCACCGCCCGTGGTATCGCTGTCGTTCCAGTCGGTCGAACCGAACACCGCATCGTAGATATTGACCGTTGTTTTGACATAGGTCACGCCGTCCGGCTGCAACACAAGGACTTCGGCAGTTTTATCGCCGTAGGCGTCGGCCCGGTCATAATCCGTCGTGAAGTCATAGGCGGAGTAAGTAATGCCATCCACGGTCTTCAGATTGATGCCCAGTATGGCATTCATGTAGATCACCGTATCGACGCTGAGCGTGCTGGTCTTGTCGGAGGCGGCAGCCAGCAGGGAGGACGCCGTCAGTGTCGACGGCAGCTTGGAGGCCACGTCCGTGGGCAGCGTGTTGGTCAGGATGGCCTTGTACAGGGCCAGGTTCTCGAGCGGCGAGTCGATCGTTGCGCCATCGATCACGATGCGGCCCGCGGGATCCAGCGTAATGGAGGTGCCGGCCGTAATCTTGGCAACCGCTTCATCCAGCGAATGCGTCAACACCTTGGATGGCGATTTGGCAACGCTCAGGCGTGAGAATTCGACGGCTTGCAGCAGGGTGGGATCGAGCGCGGCGCCTTCTGCGTCCAGAGGAATGACGTTGCCATTGGCATCGATCGGCTGCACCACCCAAGTGCCATCGGCCAACTGGGTCAGGATGGGAGCACCGTCCTCGTCGCGCAGGATCACGTACAAATCGCCATACAAGTCGCCCTTCTTGCTGCCGGCTCCGGAAGGCTGGCCGCCGGCGCCGGCCTTGCCGCCCTTGACGCCCGCCCATACCGGACGGTCGCTGTCCTCGCCAGGGCCGCCCTGGCCTTTCATCATCACGTCTTTCTGGCCTTTGCCGCTACCCCGCGATGTGCCGTGATCACCAGTCGAGCCGCCTTGCATCTTGCCCGATTGCTGTTTGCCGCTGCCGCTGTCCTCGGCCGCTTGCGCGGAGGAAATGAGAGAAAATGCGTGTTGTCCGGCGGGCGCGGCGGCGAGCATCGCCAAGGTTGCAAATCCGCCTGCCGCCAGCGCAGTCCTGAGTGGGGTGATCTTGGTCATGTGAATTCTCCTGATGAATGGATAAACAGTTGTGGCTCGATAACCCGAAACGATTGGTCGCTGTATATGAGGTGATCGTATCGGGCATGGTTGTTTGCCGCATTGATAAATATCAATATTTGATAATTTATTAATATTCATAAGGGAACAGCCCCTCAAATCCGCCGTATTCAGCGGGAATCGTTCAACGCTTGCCCCCGCCGGGGCCCATGCCGCCCCCGCTGCCGAGCCCCATGCCGCCTCCATGATCGGGAGGCATGGCCGGCATGTCCATGCCGCGCTCTTTCGCTCTTTCCAGCATGCGTTGATGATGCTCACGCCGGAATGCGTCGCGCTCCTGCTGCGTTTTCATGCTGCGCATCTTGGCGCGGTATTCGGTCCGTTCTTCCGGCGTCATCATCTGACTACCGTAAATTCTTTCCCGGTCCCGGGTCTGCACTTGTGTCTCGGATTGTTGGCGTATCTGGTCCCGGGTGCGGGTTTCCACCTGTGTCTGGTCGGCGGCGTATCCAGCGGTTGCCGTCGCCATGAAAATAGCGGCAGCGCATGGAATCATTGTGAGCGTATGTTTCATTTCCATCTCCTATCGTTGAAATAGCGATGCGGCTGGGTTCACCTGCGCCCGAGTCGTCAAAAACGCATGCCGAGCCCGAGGCTGAACAGCGTTTCGCGGTTGTCGAAGTTCACGGTGTCGGCGTTGGCGTGCTGCGTCGTGAATCCGTAATCCGTGTAATCCGTCCGTGTATAGTCCAGTTTTACGAAGAGCGTGCGGTAGGCAGGTACTTCGGCGCCGATGCCGAAGCGATTGCCCTTGAGTATGTCGTCCCGGTCTACCCAGTTGTTGGCATTGCCCTTGTTGTAGAGCGTGTTGAATCGGGTATGCACCTGCCCGGCCCTCACGTATAGCAGTGTGCCGTTTTCCAGCACGTAGCCCACTTTCGCACTGGCTCCATAGCCGCCCTTTTTGCTGACGGATACGTCGCGTCCGCCGCCGCCGGAGTCGCGATTGTTGGTCCATTCGGCATTGCTCGCATCGGCCTCCACTTCCAGCCCCAGGTAAATCCGGCTGAAGGTCGTGCCGTAGCCGCCAAAAAAGCCCAGCGTGGTGCCGGCGTTGCCAAAGTCACCCGTAAACGCGCAGTTGCTGCATCCGCTGCCACCGCCATCATTGTGGATCGCGTCCATCCGCGAACCCATCACGCCGTATCCCATCCTGGCCCCCGCATAAAAGCCGCGCGCCGATGCCGGGTCGATATTGGCGGACGGCGTGGCCTCGGCGTTGAAACGCCAGCCCAGGCCGACGCGGAACAGGCTTTCCCGGTTATCGAATCGGTCCACGGTGAACTCGGTGCCGGCGACATTGGCCTGTGATGCGGCGTCATGCGCGTTATAGCGCGTATAGGTGTAATCCATGCGCAGCAGCAGGTTGCTGCCCGCAGGAATATCGATGCCTACACCGTAACGCTGTCCGTACCTGGCATTGGCCTTGTCGTACGCGCCAGTTGCGGCGAACTGGTTTTCGGTGTCATAGGTATCGAAATCGGTACGCACCATGCCCAGGCGTCCATAGAGCAAACCACCCGGCAAGGCATAGCCGCCGCGCACGCTGAGTCCGTAGCTGTCGTTCTTGTCCAGTGACATGGTGCGGGCGTCAGCTTTGGTCTTGCTGTGGTACCAGTTCGCGCTGCTGGTTTCCGCTTCCAGTTCCAGTCCGTAATACCAGCGGTTCCACATCTGTCCGTAGCCGGCGAAGAAGCCGCTGGTTTGCCCGCCGTTCTTGCCGAGGTCCATTTCATCCGTGCCTCCGTCACTGCGCTGGCTGAACAGCTCGGTGGACAATGCGCCGTAACCGGTTTGCGCGCCGGCATAGAAGCCCGAATAGTCCGACAGGCTGGGGAGCGCCGGCAGTTCCAGTCCTTGCATGTCGCTGGCGGCCAGATAAATACCGGGAGCGCTGGCTACCGCCACAGGCCGGGGCACGCGTCCGGGGGTATAGCCAATGCTGATGAAAATCTGGTTCTTGTCGTAGTCGAAGGTATTCTGGATGCCGTTCACCACGGTAGTGTTGGCATTGGTTTCACGCAGCATGATGCGGTAATCGCCCGCGATGTAGATGTCTTTGCCGAGGTAATACTTGGCACCGAAACCCGCATCGAGATAATCCTCGTTGCGGTCTATGCCCTGGAACGCGCTGCGCGAATAGGCGAGCCTGCCATTCAGGCTGAAGTCCTGGGTGAAATCATGATCCACCCTGGCGCCGATGGTCGTGTCCAGATAACTCGAAGCACCGGTAATGGTGGTTTCGGCCAGCTCGCGATCGAGAAACGCCGTGAGGTAGGTCGACGGCCCGATGGCGAATTTGGCATCGGCGCCGAAGTAGGGCTTGCTGACATCGGCCAGCAGTGCATTCTTGTAATTCTGCACCAGATGGCCGACATAGAATTCGGCCTTGTTGTTGCCGCCGAAATCGAATCCCATGCCGGCGGAAAGGCGGTAGCCATCGGAATCCCGGCCGACATCGTTCTGGTCGTATCTTCGGGTATCGGAAGCCGCCTGTAAAAACGCCTCGTACCTGTCCGAAATTTTGAAAGTGGCACGTCCGCCGGCGGAGTAGAGTTTGCGGTCGCGGTCGTTCATGTTGACGATGCCGCCGCCAATGGCCGGTACATTGCTGAAATCGAGGTGCTCGTAGGTCGTCCCCAGACGCAAGGCGATGCGCTCGAACTGATGGAAAACCCCCAGGTGCGCCTTGCTTTCCCAGTAGCGGGTTGGCTCCGCGGCAAGCGAAGCTCGATTCGGATCGTCCAGGACTGCCCGGTCTTCGTGATTGCGGCTGATGCCTGCGCCGCCGTAAATGTTGGATTTCTCCGAAATATCGAAGCGCCCCTGGGCTTCCAGCCAATGGTCGGTGACGTTTTCGCTGGAATTCGAACGGTAAATATCCTTGTCGACACCCGTCCAGATGTTGAGGCTATGCCGTTCCCAATTGGATTTCACGGACAGTGTCGGGGAAATGACGGTGACGAGGTCGTCGGCCTCGCCGATACGCGTGGCATAGATATTGTCGTCATAAAGCTCGGTCAGGGAAACTTCGGGCCTGACCACGAACGTCCCTATCCGGAATCCTTCCGGTACCGAGGCTGGGCGTGGCGTAGCGGTCGGTTTCAGTGGATCGCCTGAAGGCAGTGGCGATATCGGAATATCCAGTGTCATCGGCCGCGACATTTCGCGCGCTGCCGGCCCCTCTTCCGCCTGCAACGGCACCCCTGGCGTCGCGGCCTGGTCTGCAAGCACGGCATTGGGAAACAATATTGCCAGGCTAGTGAGTGTAACGATTTTTCTTTTGGTAAAGCGCACCCTAACCCCTTTTTATCCTGCCATGCCGGTTGCTGGAGTCCTGCGCAACAAACATCATCGGCGTCGTCGATGTTCGTGCCCTATGGCACGGCATATGGAACTCCAGTCTCGTTATTGAAACCGGATATGGTTATCTTGAGAATAAGGGCTTCTACGGATTGATGGCGTCTGCCGGCGGTATTAGCGTAACGGCCATGAAGAAATCTGCCGTTCAGACTAAAACTGCAATCCGCGCCCGAGGCGTAGTTGAACCGAGAACAGATTAAGCCCGATACCGGCCTGGAATCGCTGTTCGGCGCGCTTGAGCAGCGCGACTATCCGGAAAACGCCGTCATCTACCATGCCGGCAAGCCATGCGAAGCGCTGTATGAGATTTCTCAAGGTCTGGTCAAACTCGTGCATTACCTTCCAAACGGAGCCGTGCGTACCGTCCGCCTGTTGCGCCGGCACGATACGTTCGGCCTTGAAGCGCTGGTGGACGAGCACTACCACCATACGGCGATCGCCTTGCAGGAAACCAGGCTGCGCCTGATACCGCTCGATAGGATGCAGTCGCTACGGCAAAGCCATCCTGAACTCTCGCAGCAACTCATGCTGGACTGGCAGAAAAGCCTGGATGAGGCCGACAGGTTCATCACCGAATTCTCGACGGGCTCGGCGGAATCGCGTCTGGCAAGGCTGTTGCTGTTTCTTGCCGAGCCCAGCCAGGGCTGTTGCTTCAACAAGATCGGGCGCCTGGACATTGCTTCCATCCTGGGGGTTACGACCGAGACTTCCAGCCGCCTGATGGCAGATTTCAGGCGTCGAGGCGTGATCGACTGCCTGCCCGGGCGCTGCAACTGCAACCCGCAGCAGCTGAAGGTGATTGCGGAAGATATCTGAACGGCTCAGCAATGCCAGGCAGACCGTGTCGCCCGCGCTACCGCAACTCTTGCCTAGTTGCATCTGGAAACGATCGCTTGCCTGCAACCCGCTGCTCGGTTTATGTTGCTCGACATCTGGAATTGATGTTACGGCACGAGAGACTCCGTTATGCGCCAACTTGTTACCCGGCTCCAAATTAGCACGCAAGGTCGCCGTATCTACGACATCACTGCAGACGCGGTGGGTTGGGCGCGGCAGAGCGGGCTGACCACCGGCATGCTGACGCTCTACATCCAGCACACTTCCGCCAGTCTGCTGATCAACGAGAATTATGATCCGGATGTGATCGCCGACCTGGAGCGTTTTTTCGCGCGGCTGGTGCCGGATGGCGACCGGTTATTCGTGCACGTGGACGAGGGGCCGGATGACATGCCGGCGCACGTGCGCGCTGCGCTGACGCAGACCCATCTTTGCATCCCGCTGGTTGAGGGGCGGCTTGCTCTCGGTACCTGGCAGGGCATCTTTCTGTATGAGCACCGCCATGCGCCGTATACGCGCAGCGTGGTGCTGCACCTGATGGGGGAGTAGGGGGATAGCCATGCATGTCACGCTGGTGCAGGTGCACGTCAAACCCGAGTTTGTGGCGGACTTCATCCGGGCCACTGCGGAAAACCACAGGCATTCGGTACAGGAAGCCGGCAATCGGCGTTTCGACGTGCTGCAGTCTCCCGAGGATACGGGCCGGTTCGTGCTGTACGAAGCCTATGCCAGTGCTGCCGATGCGGCACTGCATAAACAGACCGCGCATTATCTCGCCTGGCGCGAAGCCGTGGCCGACTGGATGGCCGAGCCCCGGCAGGCCGTGCGCTATGACGGACTGTACCCCGAGGGCCCCCTATGATCCCGGCATTTGCGATTGCCCAGTTGCCGCGCATCGTATTCGGGGATGGCGTGCGGCGCCAGTTGCCGGCCCTGATCGCGGAATACGGAAAGTCGGTATTGCTGGTGACCGGTGCGGCGTCGTTCTGCGAATCGCTCGCCTGGGGTGAACTGGTCGAGGCGTTGGGCGCAAGGGAGATGGTCTGGCATCACGTGCGCGTCAGCGGCGAGCCGTCGCCAGAGTTGGCCGATCGTTTGGCGCAGCAATACCGTGGTCAGGGCATCGAGGTCGTCGTCGGCATCGGTGGCGGCAGCGTGCTGGATGCAGCCAAGGCGGTCGCCGGGCTGCTCGACGTGCCCAACAGCGTGATGGACTATCTGGAAGGCGTGGGCCCGGAGTTGCCCTACCAAGGCCCGGCCGTGCCGTTCATTGCCGTGCCCACCACGGCCGGCACCGGTTCCGAAGCCACCAAGAATGCGGTGCTGTCCAGGCAGGGGGTGGACGGATTCAAGAAATCCTTCCGGCATGACAGCCTGATCGCCAAGGTGGCGCTGGTTGATCCGGAACTGCTGGCGACCTGTCCAAAGAGCTTGATCGCCGCGGATGGCATGGATGCGTTTACCCAGTTGCTCGAGTCTTATGTCTCGCTCAGGGCAAATCCTTTCACCGACGCGCTTGCATTGTCCGGGATGCGTGCCGCGCGTGACAGTCTGCTGCCCTGGTACCGGGCGGATGGAGACATGGCTGCGCACCGCTGCGGCATGGCGTATGCCTCGTTGCTGTCCGGCATCACGCTGGCGCAAGTCGGCCTGGGCTCCGTGCATGGCCTGGCCGCCCCTTTGGGGGCTTTTTTCCCTATTCCGCACGGCGTGGTATGCGGCACACTGGTCGCAGAATGCAGCCGAGTGAATATCCGCTGCCTGCGTGAGCGTGGCGCGGACAGTCCGGCTTTGGCCAAATACGCCGAGGTTGGGCGAATGCTGGCGGAAGATCAGGCCCTGGATGATGCTGAAGCGCATGCCGCCTTGCTGCGAACGCTGGAGGATTGGACCGAGTGGCTGCAGCTCCCAAGGCTTGCCGCTTACGGTATGAAACATGCCGATATTGCGCGAGTCGTGGCCAATAGCCGCGGCAGCAGCATGAAAACCAATCCTGTCGTATTGCGCGATGACGAAGTCGCCGGCATTCTGGAGATGCGATTGTGAGTGCGCAGGGGCGTTTTCTCGCTACGCTGCTGGTGGTATTCACGGCGGTTTTCGGCTGGTCGGCGGTATCCCCGCATGACCGCTTTACCTGGTATCTGGAAGTTTTCCCGGTTCTGGTCGCATTGCCTTTACTGGTATGGACCTATCTACGATTCCCGTTTTCGCGTCTGGCGTATGTCCTGATGCTGGTGCATGCGGTGATTCTGCTGATCGGCGGACACTACACCTACGCCGAAATGCCGCTGTTCAGCTGGTTGCGCGACGAATACGGACTGGCGCGCAATTACTACGACCGTGTCGGCCATATTGCGCAGGGTTTCGTGCCGGCGATCGTCGCACGTGAAATCCTGCTGCGAACCTCGCCACTGAGGCCCGGCAAGTGGCTGTTGTTCCTGGTGACCTGCGTGTGCCTTGCGATCAGCGCATTCTATGAATTGCTGGAATGGTGGATCGCGCTGGCATCGGGTAGCGATGCGGTTGCCTTTCTCGCTACGCAAGGGGATGTCTGGGATACGCAATGGGACATGTTCCTGGCCTTGCTCGGCGCGCTCGCTTCTCAGGCGATGCTGGCCGGTCGGCACGACCAATCCATGCGTAAACTTGGGTTGCGCCTGTGACAGTGCCCCAGAGCATGCGCGATCTTCATGCCCAGCATGAAGTGGCGGCGATTGAGGCGCGTCTTGCCGCGGACAAGAAAAACAGCTATCTGGGCGATGTCGTGCTGGGTGCCATCGATGGGTGCGTCACGACCTTTGCCGTGGTTGCGGGGGCGGCCGGGGCAGCGCTGCCGGCGCGGATCGCTATTATTCTCGGCGTAGCCAATCTGATTGCCGATGGGTTCAGCATGGCCGCCAGCAATTATCAGCGCACCAAAAGCGAGCACGAATTGCTGGCCAAGGCGCGTGCAATCGAGGAAATGCATGTTCGCGAGATTCCGCAAGGGGAACGCGAGGAAGTGCGGCAGATTTTTGCGGCCAAAGGATTTCAGGGCGCAGTGCTGGAAGAGATCGTCAACGGCATCACGCAGGATCGCGAGTTGTGGGTCAATACCATGCTGACTGAGGAGTTGGGCTTGAGACTGGAGCTGCCGCGCCCCGGCGTGGCAGCAATGACGACGTTTCTGGGTTTCTGCGCGGCAGGCGCGGTACCGCTGGCGCCCTATCTGCTGCCGGGCTTGCCTGCCGACAATATTTTCGCGGCGAGCACCGTGGCCACCGGCATCACATTTTTTAGTATCGGCCTCTTGAAAGGGCGTGTGCTGCACTATCCCTTGTTCAAGTCGGGCCTGGAAACGCTGCTGGTGGGTGGAGCCGCCGCCGGACTGGCTTACCTGGTCGGAATATTCCTGCGCGGGCTGGGCGGGTAGTCTATTTGACCACGCACCAATCCAGCGGGTCGAAGGGCTTGCTGCGATAGCGCAGTTCGAAATACAGTCCGGCCTCCTCGTTGCCGCCGCTGTTTCCGACCGTAGCGATATTGTCGCCGCCTCGTACTTCGTCGCCGACGCGCTTGAGCAGGGCCTCGTTGTTGCCGTACAGGCTCATGTAGCCGTCGCCGTGGTCGATGATGAGCAGGTTGCCGAACCCGCGCAGCCAGTCGGCAAAGACCACCGTGCCGCTGGCGATGGCCTTGACCTCGCTGCCGGCGCTGGCTTTGATGAACAGCCCTTTCCAGGAGATGCCGCTGTCTTCGCGTGAGCTGCCGAAGCGATTGGCGACGGCGCCGCGCACCGGCAAGTTCAGCTTGCCTTTCAGCGCACCGAAGTCGACGTCGCCGGCACCGGGTGTGGGCAGCGCGTCGTTTTTACGCAGGCCTTGCTGCGCTTTGCGCTTGGGCTTGGCCGGCACGATGCGCGACAGGCGCTCCACCAGGTCGGAGAGTCGCTTTTCATCGCGCCGCAGCTTGGAGATTTCGCCGCGTTGCTGCTTGATCTGGCTGGCGAGCTGCATCAGGACCTGTTTGCGGTCTTTTTGCTCGGCCTGCAGTTTTTGTTTCTGATCTTCCTGCGCGGCCTTGAGTGTCTCGATGTTCTTCAGTGTGGACGAGGTTTGTGCATCCAGTTCCGCGACATGGGTGAGATTGCGGCGCAAGGAGGTAATCAGCCGTGCCCGGGCCCGGGCTATGTAGCTGAAATATTGTAATTGGCGTGCGATGTCGGCAGGGTCGGTCAGGGACAAGACGATCTGCAGATAGCCTTGCTGGCCATCCAGATACTGTTGGTAGAGCTGTTTGCCCAACTGTTTCTGCTGGTCGCGTATGGTTTGTGCCAATCCGGACTGCTCTTGCCGCAAGGACAGCAGCGTCTTGCGGCTGGATTCCCGCTGCTTGGCGATTTCATACAGGTCACGGTTGGCGTCGCTGATCGCTTTTTCGCTCTTTTTTAGCGCATCCGCCGCCTCCGAATGCGCTTCCTTGGTGCTGTCGAGGTCTTTTTTCAGCGATTCGATCCGGCTTTGCAGTTCCTGTAGCGCTTCCTTGGATTCTTCCACCTTTCCGGCATGGACGGCGGTAGCAATGAACAGCAGCAATCCGGCAAGCGTGCTGGCCAGCGGTAATCGCATTTTCCGGGGCAGGAAGCTAGTGAGCGTTGACGGCGAGCGGGACATCCTCGAATTCTACCAGCGGACGGCCCGTCATTTCGGGTGGCTGGGGAAGTCCCATGATACGCAGCAGGGTGGGGGCGACGTCGGACAAGGCGCCGGTTTCCGCCAGATGGGCCGCTCGTCCGATATAAAGCAGCGGGACGAGGTTGGTGGTGTGTTGCGTGTGCGGCTGCTTGTGCACGTGATCTTCCATGCATTCCGCATTGCCGTGATCCGCCGTGACGAGGACTTCGCCGCCGATGCGCTGCATGGCGCGGACGACGCGTCCCAGGCAGGTGTCGACGGTTTCGATGGCTTTGATGGCCGCCTGCAGGTTGCCGGTATGGCCGACCATGTCGGCATTCGCATAGTTGCAGATGATGGTGTCGTATCGGCGGCTGAGGATGGCTTCTTCCAGTTTGTCGGTGACTTCGATGGCGCTCATTTCTGGCTGCAGGTCGTAAGTCGCCACCTGGGGTGAAGGTACCAGGATGCGATCTTCACCAGGATAGACCTGCTCCTCGCCGCCATTGAAGAAGAATGTTACGTGCGGATATTTTTCGGTCTCGGCAATGCGCAGCTGCTTGAGTCCGAGGCTGCCCAGGTATTCGCCCAGTCCGTTGTGGATGGTTTCCGGCGGGAACGCCACCTGCGCCGCCAGGTCGTTCTTGTTGTACATGGTCAGCGTATAAAATCCGCCGAGCTTGGGCCGGTAAGGCCGCTCGAAGCCCTCGAAGTCATCATCGAGGAAGGCGCGGGTCAACTCGCGCGCCCGGTCGGAGCGGAAATTCATGTAGACGATTACATCGCCGTCTATGATCGGTACCGGGTCGCCGATGACGGTGGGCTTCACGAATTCGTCGGTTTCGCCCCGTGCGTAGGCGTTCATCAGTCCTTCGTGTGCAGTGGGCGCCTGGAATTCGCCCTGGCCCCTGGCAATCAGGTTGTAGGCGGCCTCGACGCGCGGCCAGCGCTTGTCGCGGTCCATGGCGTAGAAGCGGCCGACGATGGTGACAATGCGGCCGACGCCAAAGTGCCGGAAAGTGTCTTCCATGCGCTTGAGGAAGGTTTCCGCACTTTTCGGCGGCGTGTCGCGGCCATCCAGAAAGCAGTGCACGCAAATCTTCCACTGCCCCAGGCGGGCGGCCATTTCAACCATGCTATGGATGTGGTGTTCATGGCTGTGCACGCCGCCGTTGGAAAGCAGCCCGAAAATGTGCAGCGTCCTGTCGTGATTCTTGGCGGTGTTTACCGCTTCGGTCAGTGCCGGATTGGTGAAGAAGTCCCCATCGCCGATGGCGCGATTGATGCGCTCGAATTCCTGGTAAAGGATACGGCCGGCGCCGATGTTCAGGTGTCCCACTTCGGAATTGCCCATTTGCCCGGAAGGTAGTCCGACGGAATGCTCGGAGGCATTGATCAGCGTATGAGGGAAGGTGCGCCAGAGGGAGTCCCAGTTGGGTTTGTTCGCCAGAGCGATGGCATTGTCGGCAATTTGTTCGCTGTGACCGAAGCCATCGAGTATTAACAGCAGGGCGGGGGTGACTTTCATCTCAATCAAGTATTTTCTTTATATTCCAATATATAAACCGTTGTTATTCTATTATATTGTAAGGGTTTTTGCATTATACTTTCGGCGTATTGCCATTTTCTGACAGTTGTTTTTACCATTCGGTTCTATCGCAAAATAATGCAAAAACCAAGCCAGTCCGAAGTCATCGAGCGCGACGAACATATTGATCAGGCTGCGCGCGCGCTCAAGGCCATGTCGCACCCGTTGCGGCTGAAAATCCTCTGCGTGCTCGGCGACAATGAGGTGAGCGTGCAGGACATCGTCGAATTGGTCGGAACGACCCAGAGCAACATCTCCCAGCACCTGGCCATTCTGCGTGAAAAGGATGTCCTGCGTACGCGCAAGGACGCGAACCGCGTCTACTACCGCATCAATGATCCGCGAACACTCAAATTGATCGCATTGCTGCGCGACGTATTTTGCGGATACTCTGAGTAACCGTACTTGAAAATTCAAATGCCGCACCGATTTAGGTAATATATTAGAATATTCTAATTCTATAATTATCTGGATTTGCCAATGAAGAGTCTGTTTCTTTTCCTGATGGCGCTGCCTGTCGCTGCTACTGCCGCATTGCCATTTGAGACGGCGATCGTCGGAACAGGCGGCGTGGGCAGTGCCTATTCCGCGGAAGCGCTGGTCGAGGCCGGCCGTGAATCGACGCTGGCCGCGCAGGTGTCCGGGCGCATTCTCTACATGGGCGTGGATGCGGGCGATGTGGTCAAGCAGGGACAAGTGCTGGCGCGCATCGATGATCGCGAAGCGCGCGATGCGGTGGCCGGCAATACCGCGCAGGTCGCCCAGGCCGAAGCCAATCTGGCGAATGCCAAGGCACAGTACGAGCGTGCCCGGCAACTGGTGGCGCGCAAATTCATGAGCCCGGCTTCGCTGGACAAGGCGCAGGCGGAATTCGAGGCGGCCCAGGCGCAGTTGAATGCAGCACGTGCGGGTCTTTCCCAGGCGTCCACCTCGCGCGGTTATGCCACCATCGTGGCGCCGTTCGCCGGCATCGTATCCACGCGGCAGATGCAGGCCGGAGAAATGGCGAGCCTGGGCAAGCCGCTGCTGACGGTATTCGACCCTGCTACCTTGCGGGTGACCGCTTCGGTGCCTGAAACCAAGGTTGAAAGCTTGCGGCAGCAAAACCGGCTGACGATCGAATTTCCGGCTTTGCAGAAAACCCTGACCAGCAGCGCGATCACGATATTGCCTGCGTCCGATACCCAGACCCATGTGGTCACCATACGCATTGCGCTGCCGGATCGGCCGCCCGGGATCTATCCGGGCATGTTCGCCCGGGTGCTGATCGATTCGGACCGGGAGCCGGAACGCATCCGCGTGCCGGTGCGCGCCGTAGTGCGCCGCAGCGAGGTGACGGCGGTATACGTCGTGCAGGGCGACCGGGTGGAGCTGCGGCAGATTCGGCCGGGTACTGAAGCGGCGGGGTATCTGGAAGTGCTGGCAGGACTTGAGCGCGGGGAACGCATCGCGCTGGACCCGACCAAGGCCGGCTTGTATCTGAAATCCTTGCAGCGTCGGGATTGATGCGATGACGCACGATTTCGAGCCTGGCTTGCCGCCCGCGCTGGGTGTCTCGGGCAAGGTTGCCCGTTTCTTCCTGCATTCGCAGCTGACGCCGCTGATCGCGATCGTCGCGGTATTGCTGGGCGTCTTCGCCATGGTGGTGACGCCGCGCGAAGAGGAGCCGCAGATTGATGTCACCATGGCCAACGTGATGGTGCCGTTCCCGGGCGCATCGGCCAGGGAAGTGGAAAGCCTGGTCAGCATCCCGGGCGAGCAGGTGCTGTCCCGTATTGCCGGTGTCGAGCACGTCTATTCGGTTTCCAAGCCCGGGATGGCCATCATTACGGTGCAGTACGAGGTGGGACGCGACCGCACCAAGGCGCTGCTCGACCTCTACGATACCGTGCTGTCGCGCAAGGATTGGCTGTCCCCCAACCTCGGTACCGGGGAGCCGGTGATCAAGCCGATCGGCATCGACGATGTGCCCGTGGTGGCGGTGACGTTGTGGAGCCAGGACATGACGCGCGGCGCCTATGACATGGAGCGTGTCGCGCATGCCGTGGAACTGGAGCTGAAGCGCATCCCGGGGACGCGCGAAGTGGCCACGATAGGCGGCCCGGACAATCTGGTCCGGGTGCTGCTCGATGCCGACCGTCTGGCTGCGTTCGGGATATCGGCGCAGGACGTGCGCAATGCGCTGCAGGTGGCGAACGCTTCGCAGCCGGCCGGCAGCCTGGTCGCCGGTAACCGTGAAATTCTGGTGCAGACGGGCACCTTCATCGCCGGCAGCGCCGATGTCAGGCGGCTCATGGTGGGGGTGCATGGGGACAAGCCGGTGTATCTGAGCGATGTCGCCGAAGTGCGGGACGGCCCCGATCAGCCTGCGCGCTATGTCTGGCTCGGCGTCGGTGCGGGCGCGCCACAAGCGGGCGCAGCGGGGGAGTATCCTGCCGTTACGGTTACCGTTTCCAAGAAACCGGGGGAAAACGCCGTCAGGATCGCGCAAGCGGTGATCGATCGCATGGCGAGTTTGCGCGGCACCGTGATTCCGCAAGGCGTCGAGGCCACGGTAACGCGCAACTACGGGCAGACAGCCAACGAGAAGGCGCAGAAGCTGATCGGCAAGCTGGCTTTCGCGACGGCTTCCGTGGTGGTGCTGGTGTTTCTGGCGCTGGGCCGCAGGGAGGCCGTCGTGGTCGGCTCGGCGGTACTGCTGACCTTGGCCGCGACGCTGTTCGCCTCCTGGGCATGGGGTTTCACGCTCAACCGCGTATCCTTGTTCGCGCTGATTTTCTCGATCGGGATCCTGGTCGACGATGCCATCGTTGTGGTGGAGAACATCCATCGGCGGCGTGCGTTGCAGCCGAGCAGGCCATTCGCCGAGGTTATTCCCGAGGCGGTCGACGAGGTAGGCGGGCCGACCATATTGGCAACCTTGACCGTAATCGCGGCGCTGCTGCCGATGGCCTTCGTCACCGGCCTGATGGGGCCTTACATGAGCCCGATTCCGATCAATTCGAGTTTCGGCATGCTGATTTCGCTGGCGATCGCCTTCATCGTCACGCCTTGGCTGAGCTTCCGGCTGTTGAAGTCGCACGCCGCAGCCGGGCACGAGGCAGCGTTCGCGGGCGCTGATGAAGCCAGCTGGCACCAGCGCCTGATTTTGCCTTTCCTGCAAGGGCGCAACGGCAAGGGGCGCCGGCGCATGCTGGGGGCGCTCATCCTGCTGCTGATTCTCGGGGCGGTCTCGCTCGCCGGCCTGAAGCTGGTCGTGCTGAAGATGCTGCCCTTCGACAACAAGTCGGAATTCCAGGTGGTGGTGGACATGCCGGTGGGCACGCCGGTGGAGAAGACCTCGGCCGTACTGCACGAGATGGGCAGCTACCTCGCCACGGTGCCGGAAGTCACTGACTATGAAGCTTATGCGGGCACTGCCTCTCCGATCAATTTCAATGGCCTGGTCCGGCAGTATTTCCTGCGCGCCTCGCCGGAGCTGGGCGATATCCAGGTGAACCTGGTCGACAAGCACCATCGTGCGCTGCAAAGCCATGCCATCGCCGGGCTGGTGCGGCCCAGGCTTACGGAAATCGCGGCCCGCTACGGTGCCGATTTGAAAATCGTCGAAGTGCCGCCGGGGCCGCCGGTGCTGTCGCCCATCGTGGCGGAAGTGTATGGCCCGGATTATGCCGGGCAGCAGGCGGTCGCCAAGGATATCCGCGCTGCCTTTGCCAAGACGCCCGATATCGTGTTCATCGACGACAGCGTCGAGGATGACGCGGAAAAGCTGCTGCTGCGCGTCCAGCAAGCCAAGGCCGCGCTGATGGGCGTGACGCAGAAGGATATCGTCGACACCATGCGCATGGGCCTGGGCGGCGAATATGTGACGCCAGTGCATAGTCCGGGCGCCAAATACGAGGTGCCGGTACGCATCTCGCTGCCTCCGGAGAAACTGGAAAGCCTGGACGCGCTGCTGAAGTTGCGTGTGCGGGCGCAGGGCGGGGCGATGGTGCCGCTGTCGGAATTGGTCGAGGTCACCCGCACCGCGCGGGACAAGACTATCTATCACAAGGACCTGCTACCGGTGGTGTACGTCGTCGGCGACATGGCCGGTCTGCTGGATTCGCCGCTCTACGGCATGTTCTCCATCCGCAGCGCGATCCACGATATGCCGCTGGCCGAAGGCGGACGCCTGGGCGAGCATTTCATCGCGCAGCCGGAAGACCCTTATGCCGGCTACAGCATCAAGTGGGATGGCGAGTGGCAGATCACCTATGAAACCTTCCGTGACATGGGCATCGCCTATGGCGTCGGGCTGGTGCTGATCTACCTGCTGGTGGTGGCGGAATTCAAGTCCTACCTGACGCCGCTGATCATTATGGCGCCCATTCCCCTCACCGTGATCGGGGTGATGCCCGGGCATGCCCTGCTGGGCGCGCAATTCACCGCGACCTCGATGATCGGCATGATCGCGCTGGCCGGCATCATCGTGCGCAACTCCATCCTGCTGGTGGATTTCATCCGCCAGCAGAGCGCACAAGGGATGCCGTTCCAGCAGGCGGTCATCCAGGCCGTGCGCGTGCGTACCAAGCCCATCGTGCTGACGGGGCTGGCCGCGATGATAGGTGCCTTCTTCATCCTGGATGACCCCATTTTCAACGGCCTCGCCATTTCGCTGATCTTCGGCATCCTGGTTTCCACGCTGCTGACGCTGCTGGTGATCCCGGTGCTGTATTACGCATTCCATTACCAACGCCTGGAAGGAGGCTCGTCATGACCATCAACCGTGTCGTCCGCATCATCGCCGGATTCTTTATACTGCTTTCGCTGGGGCTGGCCCATCTGCAGGGGCAGGTCGACCTCGGTCACGTTTCCTGGCTGTGGTTTACCGCGTTTGTCGGACTGAACTTATTCCAGAGCGGATTTACCAACTTCTGCCCGATGGATAGAATCCTAGCCCGGCTCGGGCTGAAGCATGCCTGAGCAACATATACGCAATCACGAAGGAGCGAACAGTGAAATTTTTCATTCATAACATCTGGTGGATCGGTCTCGCGTTGGGCTCCGGCGCGATGCTGCTGTGGCCGATGCTGCGCGGGAGTGCTCCCGGTGCCAAGGACGTGTCCGCGGTCGAGGCCGTCATGCTGATCAATCGCGAGCACGCGCTGGTGCTGGATGTGCGCGAGGAGATCGAATTCGCCACCGGCCACATCGCCGAGGCGAAGAACATTCCGCTGTCACAACTGGCCGAGCGGCTGAAGGAATTGAACAAGTACCAGCAGAAGCCATTGCTGGTCAATTGCCAGGGCGGCGTGCGCTCCGCCAAGGCTTGCGGCCAGCTGAAGGCCGCGGGCTTCACCCAGATCTACAATCTCAAGGGCGGCGTCGAGGCCTGGAAGCAGGCCAATATGCCGGTGGTGAAGTCCTGATGAATCCGGTTCGCATGTATGCCACCGCGGTATGCCCCTATTGCGTGAACGCAGAACGCCTGCTGCGCAACAAGGGCGTGACCGATATCGAAAAGGTCAGGGTCGACCTCGATCCGCAAAAGCGGATCGAGATGATGGAAAAAACCGGGCGCCGCACGGTGCCGCAAATCTGGATAGGCGAGCGGCATGTGGGCGGTTTCGAAGATCTGCGCGCGCTGGACCTGGCCGGCGAGCTGGATGGACTGCTGGCCGGGTGAGTTCCGGAATCGGCTTTCAAAATTCATGGCTTAGCAGCTAGAATGGCAGACTTTTAGTCCATCATTTGGTTAGGAATCGTAATGGCAGAAGATCAGCAAGACCTGGCGCAAGCAGCGTCCGGCGAGGAACAAGCCCAGCAGCCGGTATTCGGCATCGAGAAAATCTATGTGAAGGATCTGTCGCTGGAGATTCCGAATGCGCCGCAGGTTTTCCTGGAGCGCGACAACCCGGAAGTCGGCATCGAGCTGCACAATGCGGCCGCTGCGGTGGGCGAGGGCGTCTATGAAGCGGTGATTACCGTGACTGTCACTTCGAAGGTCGGCGACAAGACCGTGTTCCTGGTCGAAGTGGCCCAGGCCGGCATTTTCCAGATCCACAACGTGCCTGCCGAAGGCATCGAGACCATCCTCAGCGTGACCTGCCCCAATATCCTGTTCCCGTATGCGCGCGAAGTGGTGTCCGATCTGGTCACGCGTGCCGGCTTCCCGCCTGTGCTGCTCAACCCGATCAACTTTGAAGCGCTCTACATGCAGCAGAAACAGCAGGCGCAGCAGGCCGGTGAGAGTGCCGTTACGCACTAGGCTGGTTTGCCTGCTGCTGGCGCTATGGATGCCGGCAGCCGCCTGGGCCATGGATTTCCGCTCGGTATCCGTGCCCCGGGCCATTCTTTATGACGCGCCTTCTGCACAAGGCAAGAAGCTCTATGTCGTACGCCAGTACTACCCGGTTGAGGTGATCGTCAATCTCGGCGATTGGATCAAGGTGCGCGACAGCCGCGGCGAGCTGGCCTGGATCGAGGCCAAGAATCTGGCTTCCCAGCGCACCGTGCTGGTGACGGCGGATCAGGCCGAGGCGCGCGAATCCGCCGACCCCTCCGCAAAGCTGGTGTTCCGCGCAGAAAAGGATGTCGCGCTGGAGCTGCTCGAGGCGGGTCCCAGTGGCTGGGTCAAGGTCAAGCACCGTGACGGGCTGATCGGCTACATCCAGATTTCTCAGGTTTGGGGTTTATGAAAATTACCGTTCTCGGCGCCGGTGCCTGGGGCACCGCGCTTGCCATCCATCTTGCCCGCCAGCACCCGGTGAGGTTATGGGCGCGCAATCGCGACCAGGTAGCGCAAATGCGCACGGCGCGCGCCAATCCGCGCTATCTTGGCGATTATCCATTTCCCGAAGCGTTGACACTGGAAGATGATCTTGTTGCCGCGCTGCGCGATACCGAACTCGTCCTTTCCGTGGTGCCCACTTCCGGCTACCGGCAGATGCTGCGCGACATCGTCGCGGCCGGATGCACGGCACCTGTCGTCTGGGCGAACAAGGGCCTGGAAAACGGCAGCGCAAAACTCATGCACGATGTCACCGCCGAGGAATTGCCGCCAAGCCAGTTGCGCGGAATCCTGTCGGGTCCCAGTTTTGCCGGCGAACTGGCCAAGGGACTGCCGACGGCGATGACGCTGGCCTCCGCGGACAACGGCTTTGCACGCGAAGCGGCTGCGGCAATGCACGGGGGCACTGTGCGCGTCTACAGCAGTAATGATGTGGCCGGCGTGGCCGTCGGCGGGGCGCTGAAGAACGTGATGGCCATTGCCGCCGGCATCAGCGACGGCATGGGCTTCGGCAACAATGCGCGCGCCGCCCTGATCACGCGCGGTCTGGCCGAAATCACCCGTTTCGGCCTGGCGCTGGGCGGGCGGCTGGAAACCTTCATGGGCCTGGCCGGTGCCGGCGACCTGATCCTGACCTGTACCGGGGATGCCTCGCGCAATCGCACCGTGGGCCTGCGTCTGGCCAGGGGCGAGACGCTGGAGCAGATCGTGACGTCGCTGGGGCACGTCGCCGAAGGCGTACATACCACGCGCGAAGTGCATCGCCGCGCGAGCGAGCTGGGGGTCGACATGCCGATTACGCGCGAAGTCAATCGCGTGTTGTCGGAAGGGCTGTCGCCGCGCGCCGCAGTGGAAAACCTGCTCAGCCGCGAGCAGAAGGACGAGCACTACTAGAGGAGCCTACTGAAATAGGCTCTAAGGCTCAGCCGCCGCCGGCGAAGTCATTCTGCCGCCAGGCTTCGTAGACGATGACCGCAGCCGAGTTCGAGAGGTTGAGGCTGCGGCTGTGCGGCAGCATCGGCAGCCGGATGCGCTGTTCAGGCGGGAAGCCCTCCAGCACTTCTTGCGGCAAGCCGCGCGTTTCCGGGCCGAACACGAAGACATCTCCCGCCGCATAACTTATCTTGTCGTAGCGCTGGCTGGCGCGCGTCGTTGCGGCGAACAGACGGCGTCCGGCAAAGCCAGCCAGGCAACTTTCCCAATCCTCGTGCACTTGCAGCGTCGCAAATTCATGGTAGTCCAGCCCGGCCCGCCGCAACTGCTTGTCTTCCAGCGTATAACCGAGCGGCTTCACCAAGTGCAGGCGCGTGCCGGTATTCGCGCACAGGCGGATGATATTGCCGGTATTGGGCGGGATTTCAGGCTGATACAGGATGATGTCGAACATAGAGTGTCTATGGCTATTGGATTGGCGCGGGGGCCGGTACTCAAGCACGATCGGGCAGGGTGCGGGCGACTACCCAGCATTCTACCCGTTTTGCGCCGGCCGCTTTCATCGTGCGAGCGAGCGCATCAAGGCTGGCGCCGGTTGTCATGATGTCATCCAGCAGCGCCACATGGCGTCCCGAGAAGTCCGTCGAGCAGGCGAATGCGCCGCGCAGATTGCGCATGCGCTGCTTGAGCGAAAGCCCGGCTTGCGGCGCGGTCGGTCGGGCGCGCGTGCAGCTATGTATATCGAGCGGGACGGCCAGTTGCCGGGAAAGCCTGCGGCCGATTTCGACGGCCTGATTGAAGCCGCGCTCCTGCAGCCGCGCGCGATGCAGCGGCATGGGTACGATCGCGTCCGGTTTTACGGCGTGGGTTGCGAGCTGGCGGGCGAGCAAGTCGCCCAGCAGGTTGGCGACGGCGAGAAAGCCGTCGTATTTATAGCGCTGTAATACCGCGTCGACGGGAAAGTGGTAGGCCAGAGCCGCGTGTGTGGCATCGAAGGCGGGCGGGTGGCGCAGGCAGCGGCCGCAGGTATCGCCGTTTGCCGTCGGCAGTGCGCAGATCGGGCACGCCTGGTGAGTATGCCAGGGCAGGCCGGCCTTGCAGGCCTGGCAGAGCAGGTGATTCCCTGACCTTGCTGCGCATAGCACGCATTGCTGCGGCAGTAGATGATTAAATTTTGAGCGAATGTCAATCAATTGCTGTGGTTGTCTTTGACAGGATATAATTCGCGCTTTCCCACACAAGGGTTCATTATGCCAGCGAAATTGATCAGTGCCGCCGACCAGAGGCGCGCCGCGCAAATCTTCAACTTCTTCTCCGCCCTGTCCATCCTCACGGTCGCCCCTATCGCACTTTGGTTCGGTGCTTCCATCTTCGTCTATGCCGCGGTCGGCCATCATCCCAATCCGCGTGTCGTCGATTACCTGCGTCCGGCCGGGCACCGCTTCTATGGCTATACCGGGACGCTGGTGGTAATCCTGAATTTCAGTTCCACCATGGCGGATTGGGTGGGCGGACGCTGGCACCTGTTCTGGATTATTTGGGGCATCGGCTTGCTGGTGGTCGTGGCTCCTGCGATTCGCGATATTCTGCGTGCGCGCAAGGAAAACTGGCAGGATATGACGGTGGAAGTGGAATATGCGTGAGTCCACACTGGAATTTGTGCGCCCAGCTAAAGCCAGAGCCGACGACGAGCGTTGGAACGTTGCCGCTATCGAGGCGTTGTTCGAACTGCCGTTCGCCGACTTGATGTACCGCGCACAATCCGTGCATCGTGAAAACTTCGATCCGAATGCAGTGCAAGTCAGCACGCTGCTGTCGATCAAGACCGGCGGCTGTTCCGAGGACTGCGGTTATTGTCCGCAGTCGGCGCGCTATCACACCGATGTCGAGAACCAGGAGTTGATGGAACTGGACGACGTGGTGGCTGCAGCCAAGGCCGCCAAGGAAAGCGGTGCCCAGCGGTTTTGCATGGGTGCTGCCTGGCGCGGTCCCAAGCAGAAGGACCTGGAGCCGGTGCTGAAAATGATCGAGGAGGTGAAAGCGCTGGGCCTGGAAACCTGTGCTACTCTCGGCATGCTGAAGGACGGCCAGGCCGAGCAGTTGCGTGAAGCCGGACTCGACTACTATAACCACAACCTCGATACCGCTCCTGAATATTACGGCGATGTGATCTCCACGCGGACATACCAGGACCGCCTCGATACGCTGGACCGTGTGCGCGATGCCGGCATGCATGTGTGCTGTGGTGGCATCGTCGGCATGGGCGAGTCGCGCGCGCAGCGGGCAGGACTGATTGCCCAGTTGGCCAACATGGAAACCCCGCCGGAGAGCGTGCCGATCAACATGCTTACCCAGGTTGAGGGTACGCCGCTGCACGGTACCGATGTGCTGGATCCGTTTGAATTCGTGCGTACGATCGCGGTTGCGCGTATCACCATGCCACAAAGCCATGTGCGGCTCTCTGCCGGGCGTCAGAGCATGGCGGAAAGCCTGCAGGCACTGTGTTTCCTCGCCGGCGCCAATTCCATTTTCTACGGTGAGAAGCTGCTGACCACCGGCAACCCCGACGTCGAAGCCGACCGGGCGCTGTTCGCCAAGCTCGGCATCAACCAGTCCAACTGAGCTGGGAGGGTGCAAACTCTCCCGCATTCGCAATGACGATTTCCGATCCATTTCGTGCTTTACGGGAAGAACTGGATGCCCGTGCCGCAGAAGGACTGTTGCGCATGCGGCGCGTTGTGGACAGTAAGCAGCAGCCGCTTCTGAATGCGGACGGTGAAACGGTACTGTCCTTCTGCAGCAACGATTATCTCGGCCTTGCCAGCCATCCTGCGCTTATTGCCGCGGTACAGGAAGCGGCGGCGGAAGCCGGCATCGGCGGAGGCGCCTCGCATCTGATTACCGGACATCACCGGCTGCATCACCAACTCGAAGACACGTTGGCGGAATTCGTCGGCCTGCCGCGCGCACTGTTCTTTTCTACCGGTTACATGGCCAACCTCGGCGTCATTGCGGCGCTGGTCGGGCGCGGGGATGCTATTTTCGCGGACCGGCTCAATCACGCCTCCCTGAATGACGGCGCAATACTCTCCCGTGCCGATCTGCATCGTTATGCCCATAACGACGTGGCTGCGCTGGAAAAGCAGCTCGCGCAAAGCAATGCCAAGCGCAAGTTGGTGGTGGCGGACGCGGTGTTCAGCATGGACGGCGATATTGCGCCGGTGCCGGAATTGCTTGCGTTGTGCGAGCGTCATGACGCCTGGCTGATGCTGGACGACGCGCACGGCTTCGGCGTGCTGGGCGAGCAAGGGCAGGGCACGCTGGCGCATTTCGGCGTGAAAAGCCCGCGCATCATTTACATGGCGACCCTGGGCAAGGCTGCCGGAGTCTCCGGGGCTTTCGTCGCCGGCGAACCTGCGCTGATCGAATACCTGATCCAGCGCGCACGAACTTACATTTACACCACGGCCATGCCGCCGGTGGTTGCCGCTGCCGTGCTGGCTGCACTGCCTGTCATACGTGAGGAATCCGCGCGCCGCGTGCAATTGCAACGGTTGATTGCGACCCTGCGCGGTGGTCTGCATCTGCACAAGTGGCGCCTCGATCCTTCCATTACGCCGATTCAGCCCTTGATTGTCGGCAGCAACGACGATGCGTCGCGTGCCAGCGCAAGCCTGCGCGAACGTGGCATTCTGGTACCGGCGATACGTCCGCCTACCGTGCCGCAAGACACGGCCCGGCTTCGGATTACGCTGTCCGCCGCGCATACTGTCGAGGATGTGGCGCGGCTGGTGGACGCCTTGCACGCGGCGGAGCGCGCGGCATGAGTTTGCATATCGAAACTGCCGGCACGGGAGAGGATATCGTCCTGATCCATGGCTGGGGCATGCACGGCGGCGTCTGGACAGATGTACGCGATCGGCTGATGCAATACTATCGCGTGCATGTGATCGATTTGCCTGGCATGGGATTCAGTCAGCCGGTCACGCCCTACACTCTTGGCTATCTGGCGGAGATGCTGGCGGGGGAACTGCCAGCATCGGCCACGGTGTTCGGCTGGTCGCTGGGCGGACAGGTGGCCTTGCGCCTGGCGCTCGACTATCCGCAGCAGGTGGCCAGGCTGGTGCTGATTGGTGCAACCCCGCGCTTTGTCAGTCGGGCGGACTGGCCGCATGGCGTGGCGGCCGAAATATTCAAAGAGTTTGCCGCGCAGGTCGCGGCAGACTATCACGAGACCATGACGCGTTTTCTCGGGCTGCAAGCCTTTGGCGGCGAGTCTTCACGCAGCCTGATACGCGATTTGCGCGAGCGATTCTTTGCACGCCCGGTGCCGGACCCGACGGTATTGCAGGAGGCATTGGATATCCTGTTGCATACCGACTTGCGTGCGGAGTTGCCGCAACTGGAACTGCCCGTGCTGCTGATCCACGGCAACCGCGATACGCTGGCGCCGTTCGAGGCGTCCCAATGGATGGCAGGGCAACTGCCCGATGCCCGTTTGGAAATCATTGCCGGCGCTTCGCACGCGCCATTTCTTTCTCATCCGCAAAAGTTCATGACAGCCGTGCATGCATTTATGAAAGATTCTTCCCCACTGGAGATGCAGCCTTGAGTCAGTCGGACGAATATACCCTGGACAAGGCCCGCGTCCGCGCCTCCTTTGACCGTGCCGCCCGGAGCTACGACGCTGCAGCGGTGTTGCAGAAGGAAGTGCGCAGCCGCATGCTGGAGCGGCTGGACTACATCCGGATCGAACCCGACCGTATCCTGGATGCCGGTTCCGGAACCGGACACGCCTCGCGTGCGCTGGCGGAGAAATACAAGCATAGCCATATCGTCGCACTCGATATCGCGCTCGGCATGTTGCGCCTGATTGCGGCGGCCGACCCCTGGTGGCGTCGTTTTCTACCGCAGCGTCGCAGCTGCGTGTGTGCGGACATCGAAAGCCTGCCGATACAGTCCGACAGCATGGACCTGGTCTGGTCCAATCTCGCGATCCAGTGGTGCAACGACCCCGACCAGGTGTTTGGCGAGATGGCGCGTATCTTGCGCCCCGAGGGGCTGCTGATGTTCAGCACCTTTGGTCCGGATACGCTGAAGGAGTTGCGCGAGGCTGGTGCGGCCGATCCGGGGCATGTGCATGTCAGCCGCTTTATCGATATGCATGACATCGGTGATGCACTGGTACGTGCCGGGTTTTCCGCGCCGGTGATGGACGTCGAGCATTTCGTGCTGACCTACGACGACGTGTTGGGCGTGATGCGCGACCTCAAGGCGATAGGCGCACGCAACGCGGCCGAGGGCCGGCCGCGCGGGCTGGAAGGCAAAGGATTCCTGGCCCGGCTGACGCAGCGCTATGAACAGTTTCGCCAGCAGGGCAAGCTGCCGGCGACGTTCGAAGTGGTCTACGGCCATGCCTGGAAGGGAATGTCCGCACCGTCTACTCTGGCGGATGGCGCCCAGGTAATCAGGTTGCATCGCCGATGAGCGCGGGCATTTTCGTTACCGGTACCGATACCGGGGTCGGCAAAACACTGGTCAGCGCTGCGCTGGTTCATCATTTTGCCCGGCAGGGCTTGAAAACCGCAGGGCTCAAGCCTGTTTCCGCGGGATGTGTCCGGGCCGATGGAGGCTGGCTTTCCGAGGATGTTGTCCAGTTGCGCGCGGCCGGCAACCTTATCCTGCCGCCGGAAGTGGTCAACCCTTACGCCTTCGAGCCGCCGCTGGCGCCGCATATCGCGGCAGCCATGGCCGAGGTTCGCATCGAACTCGACCTGATTGCGGCGGCATATGCGGAAGCGGCGCGTCAGGCCGATGTGCTGGTGGTGGAAGGGGTGGGCGGTTTCCGGGTGCCGCTCAACGATGCGGAGGATACGGCGGACATGGCGGTGCGCCTGGGCCTGCCGGTTGTATTGGTGGTCGGTATGCGCCTGGGCTGCCTGAATCATGCCTTGCTGACGGCCGAGAGCATTGCCGCACGGGGATTGAAGCTGGCCGGCTGGGTTGCCAATGGCATCGACCCGGACATGCATGCGCAGCACGAAAACCTGTCCGCTCTGCACGCGCGTTTGCCTACATCCTGCCTGGGTGTTGTATCCTATCAGCTTGGCATGGGTTTCCAACGGGCGGAGGCGGAATTAGACCAGTCGGCGATGGGGGATTTCGTTTGCGCGAATCTACCCAACTTGGCTAAAATACCCAAAATGGGGTATTGAAGTTACGCTTCAAGTATATTTATCGATTAAAAAAGAGTAGGCTGGATGGCGCTATGAATATTCTGGAAAAACTCGTACAGCAGCTTAATCTGAAAAAACAGTTCTTGATGCTGTCTTTTCTTGAGGCGATTGGATTTGTCGTGGTGTATTTCGACAATTCCTGGCCATTTATTCTGATATTTCTTGTTTTGAATGTGGTTACCGCGCTTTGGTTCGGTTACCGCTCCGCCAATCGGGCTTGGGCCATTGCCCAGAATCTTCAAACGATCGCCGGTGGGAATCTCTCGCAGAAGTTCGGCCTGCAGGGTAAGGACGATTTTGCGTGGATGGCCTACGAATCAGATCGAGCACGCAAAGGGGTCTCGATCCTGATCAAGGGCGTGACGGAAACCTCTCAAGAGTTGGGACGTTCTGCCGACAGCATGAGTGCGACTGCCTTGCGTACCAAGGATGCGATTTCCAGCCAGGGCGAGCATACCCATCAGATCGCGGCCAGCATCATGCAGCTCGCCAATCAGGTCAAGGAAGTCTCTGCGCAGGCCTCCAAGGTTGCGGCCTCGGCCAAGGAAGCCAATACGGCGGCCGTGGGCGGCAGCCAGGTGGTCGGCGACACGATCCGCTCGCTGGAGACCATCTCCAATGACGTGCAGGGGATTGCCGAATCCATCACCTCGCTGCAGGACGAAATCAACAAGATCAGCTCGGTGATGCAAGTTATTCGGGACATCTCCGAACAGACCAATCTGCTGGCGCTCAACGCGGCCATCGAGGCGGCTCGTGCCGGTGAGGCCGGCCGCGGTTTCGCCGTGGTGGCGGACGAAGTGCGCAACCTGTCGCAGCGCACCAGTAAATCTACCGAAGAAATCACCCAGATCATTACCAGCCTGCAGGGCAAGTCGCATCAGGTCGCCAAGACCGTGCAGGAAAAGCAGCAGGATGCGAATGCCGCCGCCAGCAGCGCCAAATCGGCGGAAAATGCCCTGAACGGCATCGTCGGGGCGGTGCAGGAAATCGTGACCTTGTCCGATGCGATCGCCGAACTGACTTCTCAGCAGGAGGCGGCCACCGGCGGCATTACCGAGGCGGTGACCTATATCGAGGGGCTTTCCCGGCAAAATGCGGACGAGGCGAATTCTTTCCATTCGATGTCGCAGGATCTTTCGCAAAAGGCCGGTACGCTTAACGAGCTGGTTTCCAAGTTCATCGTGTGAGTAGAGTTTCCTGAAAACAAAAACGGCAGCCTAGGCTGCCGTTTTTGTTTGGGAAGCCTGCCGTTCAGGCAGCCTGCACCGGGATGTCGCAGCGCTTGTCCTTGATGCGGTTTGCCGCATCGACGTACACCAGCTCGGGCTTGTATTTTTCCAGCTCCAGCTCATTGTAGATGGCGTAGGTCGCGATGATCAGGATATCGCCGGGCGCGGCCTTGCGCGCGGCCGCGCCGTTCACCGAAATAGTGCCGGAATTGCGCTGGGCGCGGATGGCGTAGGTAGTGAAGCGTTCGCCGTTGTTGACGTTGTAGATTTCGATCTGCTGATACTCGCGGATGTCGGCGGCGTCCAGCAGTTCCTCGTCGATGGCGCAGGACCCCTCGTATTCCAGTTCGGCATGCGTCACGCGCACCCGGTGCAGCTTGGATTTGAGCATGGTTCTTTGCATGAGGTGTATCCGATTGATTACAAAGGACGCGTATTATAACGCAAACTCGATATTGTCGATGAGGCGGGTTTTCCCGAGGCGTGCTGCCCCCAGCACGACCAGCGAATGCTCGTGCGGTTCGGGCGGCAGCAGCGTGGCAGCGCTGCGGATCGCGATGTAATCCACGATCCAGCCTAGTTGGGTCAGATACTGCATGGTTTGCGCTTCGATAGCTTCAAAGTCGCGCCGCCCGTTTCGCGCCGTTTGTACCACTTGCTGCAATGCACGGTGCAGCCGGGGCGCTTCCATGCGGTCCGCCGGCTTGAGGTAGCCGTTGCGGGAACTCATGGCCAGACCGTCGCTTTCTCGCACGGTTTCCCCGCCCACCATCTCGATCGGGAGATTGAGTTGCCGCACCATGGCTTGCAGGATGAAGAATTGCTGGAAGTCCTTCTTGCCGAACACCGCTACCTGCGGCCGGACCATGTTGAACAGCTTCAACACCACCGTCGTCACGCCGCGGAAATGCCCCGGGCGTGCCGCACCGCACAGCGCGTTGGCGATGGCGGGGGGCTCCACCGTGACTTGCTGCGGCTCCGGATACATTTCATCAACCAAGGGCATGAACACGATATCTGCGCCGGCCTGTTCGAGGTATGTGCAATCCTGCTCCGGAGTGCGCGGGTAGCTGGCCAGGTCTTCGGTGGGGCCGAATTGCAGCGGGTTCACGAAAATGCTGGTCACCACGCATTCGGCATGCTGCCGTGCAATTTCGACCAGCTTGAGGTGGCCGGCATGCAGGTTGCCCATGGTGGGAACGAAGGCGATGCGCTGTTCCCGGGATAGCCGCTGCCGCAGCGCGGCGATGGACTGTATGACTTCCATGGTCAGAAACTGTGCTCGGCAGTGGGGAAAGTGCCGTCTTTGACGGCCCGGATGTAATGCGCGACGGCGTCCTGGATGCTGGGCGCGCCCGGCATGAAGTTGCGCACGAAGCGCGGCGATTTGCCCAGGTAGATGCCCAGCATGTCGTGCAATACCAGCACCTGGCCGTCGCAGCTGGGGCCGGCGCCGATGCCGATGGTAATCATCCCCACCTGGCGCGTGACGCGCGCCGCGAGCGCGGCGGGGATCATCTCCAGCACCAGCATGCGGGCGCCTGCCTGCTCCAGGGCTACGGCATCGTCCATGATGCGTTGCGCCTGGGCCTCATCGCGCCCCTGAACCTTGTAGCCGCCGAGTTCGCGAACCGATTGCGGGGTAAATCCGAGATGGCCGCAAACCGGGATGCCGTGTGCGACGAGGTGCTGCAATTGCGCGATTTTTCTGCCTTCCAGCTTGACCATGTGCGCGCCGGCGGCGACCAATGCCTGGGCATTTTCGAGCGCCAGCTCGGGCGTGGCATCGCTGCCGTAAGGCAGGTCGGCCACGATGAAGGTGCCACTCGCTCCGGCGGCGGTGGCCCGGGTATGGTATTCCATATCCCGCATGCTTACGTCCAGCGTGTCGCGGGCGCCCTGCAATACCATGCCGAGCGAATCGCCAACCAGCAGGATGTCGATGCCCGCAGACTCGCAGAGTGCCGCAAAACTGGCGTCATAGCAGGTCAGCACGGCGACTTTTTCGCCGCGCTCGACCATGCCTTGCAGCGCATCCAGGTTCATTCGTCCAGCCTCGGATGAAAATACTCGCGCCGCCCGCGCATAGACTCGATGCGCGCCAGCAGCAGGTCCAGTGCGGCTTCGCTGGTAGCGCAGTCGAGATGTTCATTGTTCACGATTAGCAGGGGCGAAGCATCGTAATGGTGAAAAAAATCGCTATAGGCTTCGGCCAGGCGCACCAGGTACTCGCGCGAGATGGTTTGCTCGTAGGCGATGTCGCGTTGCTCGATACGTTTGAGCAAGGTGTCCACCGGCGTTTGCAGGTAGACGACGAGGTCCGGGGTCGTCGTCTGCAGCTGCAGGTGCTCGTAGATCTGACGGTAAAGCGCGTATTCCTCGTCGCCGAGATTCAGGCGGGCGAACAGCGGGTCTTTTTCCAGAAAGAAATCGGCCACCGTGGCGTTGCCGAACAGGTCGCGCTGATTCAGGTCGCGCACCTGCTCCGCGCGCTGGAACAGGAAGAACAGCTGCGTCGGCAGGGCATAACGCAATGCGTCCTGGTAGAAGCGCGGCAGGAACGGGTTGGCGCCGGCATTTTCCAGCAGCAGGTTGAGCGGGAAACGATCCGAGAGCTTGCGCGCCAGCGTGGTCTTGCCGCTGCCGATCGGGCCTTCGATGACGATGTAGGGA
>CAMLDQ010000018.1 GCA_946478965.1 uncultured Methylobacillus sp.
ACAAGTGCGCTGCTCTACCAACTGAGCTAATCCGGCGCGGCGGCGATTATACCTATAACTCCATCATCGGCAAATGCCGCGCACAAAAGAATTTACTTGACCAATCGCAACGACGGCTTTTTCGCCCCCGGCGTCGGCTCGGTCGGACCTGCCGGCTCCTCGATCGAAGGAGCAGCAACCGCCTCTCCTTCAGCAGTCGGCTCGAAGAACATCCCTTGCCCGTTTTCACGTGCAAAGATCCCGCGCACCGCCTCGACCGGCACATAGACATCGAACGGCATGCCGCCGAAGCGCGCGGAGAAAGTCACCGACTCGTTGCCAATCAGCAGATCCTTGGTGGCCGAATAATTGATATTCAGGACAATTTCACCATCCTTGACATACCCTTCAGGCACGCGCGTTGTCGTATTGACATGCACCATCAGGTGCGGGGTGAAACCGTTATCCAGGCACCATTCGTACATGGCGCGCAGAAAATACGGCTTGGTGGAACTCGCCTCGCTCATCTTATTTCCGCATTGCCTTTTCGGAAGGCGTCATCGCTTCGATGTAGGCTGGCCGCGAAAAAATGCGCTCAGCATACTTCAGAAGCGGCGCGGCTTGTTTCGGCAGCTCGATGCCGTAGTGCCCCAAACGCCACAGCAACGGCGCAATCGCCACGTCCAGCATGGAGAATTCGTCGCCCAGCATATACTCCTGCTTGCTGAATATCGGGGCCAGTTGCGTCAGGTTATCGCGAACCGCCGCACGTGCGGCATCGGCACGCTTGGCGTCGCCGGACTCGATATCGTCAAGATGACGGAACAACTGATCCTCGAAATTATGGAGGAACAGGCGCGCACGCGCACGCATTACCGGTTCGGCCGGCATCAATTGGGGATGCGGGAAGCGCTCATCGATGTATTCGTTGATGATATTGGCCTCATACAGCACCAAGTCACGCTCAACCAGCACCGGCACCCGGTTGTAGGGATTGATCACAGCCAGGTCTTCCGGCTTGTTGGTCATGTCAACATCGATCACCTGAAAATCCATGCCCTTCTCGAAAAGCACGATCCGGCAGCGCTGGCTATAAGGGCAGGTAGTTCCTGAATATAAGGTCATCATAAGCGGGTTTCCGATCTTGATCTAAAGCAAAAAGGGAGGCCCCGGCATGCCGGGCCTCCCGCAGCGACGGCAATATCAGTGCACGTCTTTCCAGAACTCCTTCTTCAACGCCAAAGCCAGCATGAAGAAGATGGCCAAAAACAGCAGCACAGCAACACCCAGATGCAACCGCTTCATCTTTGCCGGCTCAGACATATAGGCCAGGTAATTCACCAGATCCGCCACCATGGCATCGTATTGGACCGGCGACAGCGTCCCCGGCTTCGCCAGCACCAGCTTGTGCGTTTCAATCACATTGCCTTGGGCATCCTTGGTTTCTTCCACCTGAAGATGCTGCTCACCCTGCAATTGCCAAAGAATATGCGGCATTGCCACGTTGGGGAATACAGTATTATTCCAGCCAGTCGGCCGCGTCTCATCACGGTAGAAGCTGCGTAGGTAGGTATACAGCCAGTCGGGGGTACGTGAGCGCGCAATCACCGACAGGTCGGGCGGCGGATTGCCAAACCAGGCCTTGCCATCGGCAGGCTTCAGCGCCACATTCATGGTCTCGCCCACTTTCTCTCCCGCCAGAAGCAGATTGGCCTTGATCTCCGCCTCCGTCAGTCCAATGTCACGCAGGCGGTTGTAGCGCATTGCAGCTGCGCCGTGGCAGTTCAAGCAGTAATTCACGAAGGTGCGGGCACCACGCTGCAAAGACTCTTGGTCGTCCTGATTGATCGGCGCCTTGTCCAGCGCAACGCCTTCGTTGGCCTGCGCCACGACAGGCAGCAGCAAGGCAAAAATAACTATCAGCTTATTCATTATCCCGTCACCCTTTCCGGAACCGGTTTTGTCTTGTCAGTCTTGGTGTACCACGGCATCAAGGCAAAGAACAGGAAGTACACCACCGTCAGTACGCGCGCCACCACGGTTGCGCGATCAGCCCCGCCCAACAACGGAACACCAGCAGCAAATTGCCCCCAGACGGTCGACGGCTCGGTACCCAGATAACCGAGAATCAGGAAGCTCACGACAAAAGCGACAAGCCAGGCTTTGTATTTGGCACCACGATAGCGAATGGACTTGACCGGGCTACGATCCAGCCAAGGCAGGAATGCAAAGGCCAGCACCGAGAGCCCCATCGCAACCACTCCGGGAAACTGCGAGTTCAACAGCGGAGGGACTGCCCGCAGAATCGAGTAGTACGGCGTGAAATACCAGACCGGCGCAATATGCGGTGGCGTTGACAGCGGATTGGCCGGGATGAAGTTGTTGGCTTCGAGGAAATACCCACCCATCTCAGGAGCAAAGAATACGATCGCCGAAAAAACGATCAGGAACATTGCCACGCCGACGATATCCTTGACGGTGTAGTAGGGATGAAACGGAATCCCGTCCAACGGAATGCCGGTTTTCGGATCCTTGTGCTTCTTGATCTCGACACCGTCGGGATTGTTTGATCCCACCTCATGCAAGGCAACGATGTGCGCCGCGACCAGCCCCAACAGCACGAGCGGCAAAGCAATCACATGGAAGGCGAAGAAGCGGTTCAGCGTCGCATCGGAAACCAGAAAGTCGCCGCGCAGCCACTCGGACACGTCCGGTCCGACAAAAGGAATGGTCGAGAACAGATTCACGATCACCTGCGCGCCCCAGTAGGACATTTGACCCCAAGGAAGCAGATAGCCAAAGAAGGCCTCCCCCATCAGGCACAGGAAAATCGCCACGCCAAACAACCAGATCAATTCGCGCGGATCGCGATACGATCCGTAGAGCAGGCCGCGGAACATATGCAGATACACCACCACAAAAAACATGGAAGCGCCGGTGGAGTGCATGTAGCGGATCAGCCAGCCCCAGGGAACATCGCGCATGATGTACTCGACCGAAGCAAATGCCATGGTCGAATCCGGCTTGTAATGCATGGTCAGGAAGATACCAGTCAGTATCTGCATCACCAGCACCAGCAGCGCCAGCGAACCGAAGTAGTACCAGAAGTTAAAGTTCTTCGGCGCGTAGTACTCGGATAAGTGCGCCTTCCAGTTGGCGGTTAGCGGAAAACGCGCATCCACCCAATTCAGGACACAACCCAGATATTTATTCATGTTATGCCCCCTTCTTCGAGTCTTCGCCAATCAGCAAGCGCGTATCGCTCAAATACTGATACGGAGGCACCATCAGATTGATGGGCGCCGGCGACCCCTTGAACACGCGCCCCGCCAGGTCGAACTTGGAACCGTGGCACGGACAGAAAAAGCCGCCTGGCCAGTCACCACCCATGCCGTCCGCACCGTGCTGCAGCTTGGCCGACGGCGAACATCCGAGATGAGTACAAATACCCACCAGCACCATCAGGTTAGGCTTGATGGAACGGGTCGCATTTTTGGCATACTCGGGCTGCTGGGGAACTTCCAGCTTGGGATCGGTCAGCTTGTCGTCATGCTTGCCAAGCAGATCCAGCATCTCCTGCGAGCGATTGATGATCCAGACCGGCTTCCCGCGCCACTCCACGGTAATCATGGAGCCCGACTCGATCTTGCCGATATCCACCTCCACGGGCGCGCCAGCCGCTTTGGCGCGTTCGCTGGGCAGCATGCTGGTGATGAAAGGCGCGGCGACCGCAACAGCTGCCACCCCTCCCATCGCGGTTGTTGCGGCAATAAGAAAGCGCCTCTTGCCGTGGTCCACTACTTGCTCTTCCATCTGAGTGCCTTAGACAGGTTATCTAAAAGGACGAGATTGTACCGATTTCTCGTCAAAACTTAAACCGCTCAATCGCTCAAACCGGGTTTTCAATATCGATGAAATAATGCATTAGACCAAAGCGTTGAGCCAGATGCTCGCCCAAGGCGCGCACCCCGTAACGTTCAGTGGCATGATGGCCGGCCGCGATAAAGGCGACGCCGCTTTCCCGCGCCAGATGCGTTGTCCGCTCGGATACCTCGCCGGTCAGAAATGCATCCACGCCAAGCGCCACCGCCAACTCCAGATAATCCTGCGCGGCGCCGCTACACCAAGCCACCCGCCGCACCTGCCTTTCCGGGTCACCGATCGCCAGCGGCGCACGCCCCAAGCGCACCTCAACCTGCTGCGCCAACTCCATCAGCGATAGCGGCTGAATCGCGCAACCATAAGCTGCAATCGACTGATCGCCGAACCAGCCCTCAAGCGAGAACCCCAGCAATTGGGCCAACTGAGCATTGTTGCCCAGCTCAGGATGCGCATCCAGCGGCAGATGGTAGCCGAGCAGGCTGATGTCGTTTTCCAGCAGTCGTTTTAACCGCGCGCGCTTGATGCCAATCACACGCGCATCCTCGCCTTTCCAGAAATAGCCATGGTGAACGAGCACCGCATCGGCACCAATTTCCACCGCTTTTTCCAACAACGCCATGCTGGCGGTCACCCCGCTGGCGATGCTCTGAACTTCGGCACGACCTTCTACCTGCAGCCCATTCGGACAATAGTCGCGGAAGCGCTCAACCTGCAACAATTGTCCGGTATAATCAAGCATCTCTGTCAATTTCACGTCATTTCTCCCGACACTTCATACATGCGCAAGCTTTGGCTCATTTTTGCACAGAGCGTGACTATCAGTCTCGCCGTTCTGTTCGTACTGCAAACATTCAAACCGGACATTCTGGGCAATGCCAAACCGCAGATCACCGTGCAACAGGTGCCCGCAACCGCTCCCCCTGCCGGCCGTCCCGGCTCCTATAGCCTGGCTGCGAAAAAGGCAATGCCCTCGGTGGTCAACATTTTTACCAGCAAGGAGTCCGATGCCGGCAGCTCGCCTTTTATGGATGATCCGTTGTTCCGCCACTTCTTCGGCGATCAGCTGGACGACACTCCGCAGCGCGAAAACAGCCTGGGGTCAGGCGTGATTGTTACTTCCGACGGTCTGATCCTGACCAACCACCACGTCATTGAAGCCGCAGATGAAATCGAAGTGGCACTGGCGGATGGCCGCACCGCCCCGGCCCGCGTAGTAGGCAGTGATCCCGAGACCGACCTGGCCGTGGTCAAGGTCGACCTCAAGAACCTGCCGGCCATCACCTTTGGCCACTCCGAGCAGCTAAGTGTCGGCGATGTCGTACTGGCGATCGGCAACCCTTTCGGCGTCGGCCAGGCCGTCACCCAAGGCATCGTCAGTGCGCTTGGCCGCAACCATCTCGGTATCAACACCTTCGAAAACTTCATCCAGACCGACGCACCGATCAATCCGGGCAACTCGGGTGGTGCGCTGATCGATACGGAAGGCAATCTGGTCGGCATCAACAGCGCCATCTACTCACGCAGCGGCGGATCAATGGGCATCGGGTTTGCCATCCCGGTCAGCCTGGCGCAGCAAATCATGGAGCAGATCATCCGTCAGGGCAGCGTCACGCGCGGCTGGATCGGTATCGAGGCTCAGGATATCACGCCGGAACTGGCGGAATCGTTCAAGCTGCAGGATACTCGAGGCGCGCTTATCGCCGGTGTCATGCGCGGCGGCCCTGCCGACAAGGCGGGCATCAAGCCGGGCGATATCTTGATGACCGTCAATGGCAATGCGGTCGCGGACAGTTCGGCCATGCTGACCCTGATTGCCGGCCTCAAGCCTGGACAATCCGCCACTGTCACGGTCGTGCGCAACCAGAATGAACTCAAGCTGCCGGTCTTGATCGGCAAGCGGCCGCGTATCGAGCCGCGCCGCAACTAGCAGAGCCCGGTGCGATCCGAGCGTTTAGCCAGTTCGACTGGATTTACGCCGCGTTGGCAGGCTTGGTTCCCATCAGGCGCGCCACCAGAATGCCCGCCTCGTAGAGCAACCATAACGGCAACGCCAGCATGAACTGGGACACGACATCCGGCGGCGTGAAGATCGCGCCTACGACAAAGGCACCGACCACCACATAGGAACGGATGCTTTTCAGCGTATCAATGCTGACCGCACCGAACGTCACCAGTAGCACGACCACCACAGGCACTTCGAATGCGGTGCCGAATGCAAGAAACATGGTCATGACAAAATCCAGGTAATTCTCGATATCGGTCATCACCGCCACACCCTCCGGCGCCGCATGGGCAATGAAACCGAACACGATTGGGAACACGACAAAATAGGCAAAAGCCATCCCGGCCAGAAACAGCAACGTACTCATCACGATCAGCGGTACGGCAAATTTTTTCTCGTGACGATACAGCCCAGGCGCCACGAATGCCCAGATTTGGTACAAGGTAAAAGGCAGGGAAAGCACAATCGCGGCCAGCATTGCGACTTTCATCGGCACAAAAAAAGGCGTCGTAACGGCCGTGGCGATCATCTGGCCGCCGTGCGGCAGCTTGGCGAGCAAAGGGTGCGCCAGTAAGGTGTAAATTTTGTTGGCGAACGGAAAAAGTGCAACAAAGGCGACCAACATACCCGCCACCATTCGCAGCAGCCGGTCCCGCAGCTCGATCAGGTGGGAAATGAAAGTCTCGGCGTCACTCATGCGTCAGGTTTTTGCGTGGGTTCTGCAGCGGCCGATTGCCTGACATCCGCTGCGATCTGGTCAGCCGCCTGCTCGACTTGCCGCGCCTCTGCACCCAGTTCCGTTTCGACTGCCGACACTTCACGCCTTACATCCTGCTGGATTTTCTGCAGCTCTTCCATTCGTAGTTCGCGCTCGATATCGCTCTTGACGCTGCTGACATAGCGCTGCACGCGGCCGGCAAGCAGCCCCATCGTCCTGGCAACCTTGGGCAACCGTTCCGGGCCGATGACCACCAGGGCGACCACCGCGATCACCAGCAACTCGCCAAACGACACGTCGAACACGAAACCGGCCGGCTTAGTGCTTGGTTTTCTCGGTGACTTCGCCTTCTACCGTATTATGGCCGGAGGCGTCGTCCAATTTCGGCTTGGATTGCTCCTCGCGCATTGCATCCTTGAATCCTTTGACCGCCCCGCCAAGATCGCTGCCCACATTGCGCAGCTTCTTGGTACCGAACACCAGCAGCACAATGACCAGAACGATCAGCCAATGCCAGATACTGAATGACCCCATGTCCTTCTCCTGATAAATAAATGCGGCGATGTTACGTTTTTGGCAACGTGGAGCCGCCGCCGAATACGTGAATATGCAAATGAAACACTTCCTGGCCTCCACCGGCACCGGTATTGATCATTGTCCGGAAGCCGTCCTTCAGCCCCTGCTCCTGCGCCAGCTTCGGCGCCAGCAGCAGCATACCGCCAAGCAAGGCCTGCTGATCCACATCGCAATCCGCCAGAGTGGCCACATGCCGCTTGGGCACCAGCATGAAATGAACAGGTGCAATCGGACGAATATCGTGGAAAGCGATCACATCCTCGTCTTCGTATATCTTTTTGCTCGGGATTTCCCCGGCGACAATTTTGCAGAAAATGCAATCGCTCATTTCAACCCTCCTTGCGCGCAGCCTTCTCGTCCAGTCCGGACAGCCCCTCTCGTCGCGCCAGTTCATTCAGGATATCGTCGGGATGCAGTCCTGCGTGCGCCAGCATCACCAGAGTATGGAACCACAAATCGGCGGTTTCATAGATTATTTTTTGCGGATCGCCATCCTTGGCGGCAATAATGGTTTCCGCCGCCTCTTCCCCGACTTTTTTCAGGATGCCGTCCATGCCCTTGGCATAAAGCTTGGCCACATACGAAGTTTGCGGATCCGCCGTCTTGCGGCTTTCCAGCATCTCAGCCAAGCGGGCGAGCGTATCACTCATGACGATAGATTTCCTCAGGATTTTTCAGCACGGGCTGGTCCGCAACCCACTGCTTTTCCTCCAGTTTCTGGAAAAAGCAGCTATGCCGCCCGGTGTGGCAGGCAATGCCGCCGACCTGTTCCACCGTCAGCAGCAGCACATCCTCATCGCAATCCAGACGTATTTCTTTGACATGCTGGACATGGCCGGATTCCTCTCCCTTGTGCCACAGCTTCTTGCGCGAGCGCGACCAATAAACGGCGGTACCGCTCTCCGCGGTCAGGCGCAACGCTTCGCGATCCATCCACGCAAACATCAGCACCTGTCCGCTGCCCGCCTCTTGCACGATGACCGGCACCAGCCCATCATGCGTCCAATTCACCTTGTTGAGCCAATTTTCAGACATCTTAGAGTCTAACCTCGATTCCGCGATCTGCCATAAACTGCTTGGCCTGCCTGACCGTATATTCGCCATAATGGAAAATGCTGGCGGCCAGCACGGCATCAGCACCGCCTTGCTTCACGCCGTCGACCAGATGTTCAAGATTGCCGACACCTCCCGAGGCGATCACCGGCACTTCCACCGCATCGGAAATTGCCCGGGTCAATTCCAGATCGAAACCGGACTTGGTACCGTCCCGATCCATACTGGTCAACAGCAGTTCTCCCGCCCCCAACTCGACCATATGCCTTGCCCAGGCGACCGCTTCCAGTCCTGTGGGCTTACGTCCGCCATGCGTAAATACTTCCCAGTGATCGCCGACGCGCTTGGCATCAATCGCCACGACGATGCACTGGGAACCGAAGCGGCCGGACGCGTCCGCGACCAGCTGCGGATTGACGACGGCTGCCGTATTGATGCTGACCTTGTCGGCGCCGGCATTGAGCAGATGCCGTACGTCCTCCACCGCCCGCACTCCTCCACCGACGGTTAGCGGAATGAAAACCTGGGACGCAACTTCTTCGATAATATGCAGGATCAGGCCGCGATTGTCGGAGCTGGCGGTGATATCGAGAAAGGTCAACTCATCCGCGCCCTGCTCGTCATAGCGACGTGCAATTTCCACCGGATCCCCTGCATCGCGCAGCTCGACGAAATTGACACCTTTAACTACCCTTCCGTCTGTGACGTCCAGGCAGGGAATAATGCGCTTGGCGAGGCTCATTCGCCGTTCAGCTCTTCCGCCAAGGCTTGCGCAGCGGAAAAATCCAGCGACCCTTCATAGATAGCGCGACCGGTAATGGCGCCGATAATACCCTCGCTCTCCACCGCGCACAGGCGATGAACATCGTCCAGGTTGGTAATGCCACCACTGGCGATGACGGGAATCTTCAGACCTTGCGCCAAGGCAACCGTTGCTTCGATATTGACACCAGTCAGCATGCCATCGCGGCCGATGTCGGTGTAAACCACCGCCTCGACGCCATAACCCTCGAAGCGCTGTGCGAGGTCCAGCACGTCATGACCGGTCAGTTTGGACCAGCCATCCACAGCAACCTTGCCGTCCTTGGCGTCCAGCCCGACAATGATATGCCCTGGGAAGGCATCGCAGGCTTCGTGCAAAAAGCCAGGGTTCTTCACCGCTGCGGTACCAATAATCACATAGCTGATACCATCGTCGAGGTAGCGCTCTATCGTATCCAGATCGCGGATGCCGCCGCCCAGTTGTATGGGAATATCGTTACCGACTTCGGCGACGATGGACTTGATTGCATCTTCATTGACGGGTTTTCCGGCAAAAGCACCGTTCAGGTCGACCAGATGCAAACGTTTGGCACCCTGATCCAGCCAGTGGCGTGCCATCGCAGCAGGATTTTCAGAGAACACCGTGGCATCATCCATCAGGCCTTGCCTCAGGCGTACACAATGGCCGTCTTTAAGATCAATGGCGGGAATAATCAGCATAATTTGTATTTTTTAACGTGAACAACGAAATCAAGGACGACCGTCCCAATCGACGAAATTGGACAATAACGACAATCCTGCCTGCTGGCTTTTTTCCGGGTGGAATTGCACTGCAAAAATATTATCGCGCGCAGCCGCACTGGTAAAGCGGAACGGATACTCGGTATAAGCCGTCTCCAGCGCGGCATCTCCCGGTTCCACATAATAGCTGTGCACGAAGTAAAACCGTGCGTCCTGCGCGATACCCGCCCAAAGCGGATGGCGGCGCGTTTGCCACACCTCGTTCCAGCCCATGTGGGGTACTTTCAGCTTGTTGCCGGCCGTATCCCGCATACCCGAAGGGAAACGCTTGACCCGGCCAGGAAAAACGCCCAACCCGGCGACATTGCCTTCCTCACTATGCTCAAACAGCATCTGCAGGCCAATGCAGATGCCGAGGAACGGCTTACTCGCCGCCGCGTCCAGTACCGGCTGGCGCAATCCCCGCGCATCCAGTTCCCGCACGCAGTCTGGCATTGCGCCCTGTCCTGGGAACACCACACGCCCGGCAGCCTGCACTTCATCCGGGTCGCTGGTGACGATCACGGATCGCTCCCCAGCCACGTGCCGAAGAGCCTGCTGGACCGAGCGAAGGTTACCCATTCCGTAATCGATTACCGCAATATCAGCCATAGTTGGAGGGCTGCTGGCACCCAGCAGTCAAGGCAATATAAAACATAGAATTAGAAGGTGTTACCGCTGCGTTAACCCGAGAGTTTTCTACAAGGTTCCCTTGGTTGAGGGCATGACGCCGGCCATGCGCGGATCGGCTTCGGCTGCCATGCGCAAGGCGCGGCCAAATGCCTTGAAGATGGTTTCCGCTTGGTGATGGGCATTCTTGCCGCGCAGATTGTCGACATGCAGCGTGACCAGCGCATGATTGACAAAGCCCTGGAAAAACTCGTGAATCAGATCCACATCGAAATCCCCGATGCGCGCACGCGAAAAATCGACGCCGAACTCCAGGCACGGACGGCCGGAAATATCCAGCACGACGCGCGAAAGCGCCTCGTCCAGCGGCACATAGGCATGGCCGTAGCGACGGATACCCTTCTTGTCGCCGATCGCCTTGGCAAAGGCCTGCCCCAGTGTAATGCCGATATCTTCCACGGTATGGTGTGCATCGATATGCAGATCGCCCTTGGCCTGGACCGTAATATCCATCATGCCGTGCCGGGCGATCTGGTCCAGCATATGGTCGAGAAAAGGCAGCCCGGTGACGAATTCGGAGACGCCCGTACCGTCCAAGTTGATGGAGGCGGAAATTTGGGTTTCCAGGGTATTACGGCTGACTTGGGCGGTTCGCATAGATAAGTGACTGAAAATTTGACCCATTCTAACCCAAAATCTCGCGCAATGCAGAGACCAGCGCATGGCATTGCGCTTCCGTACCGACGGTAATCCGCATGAACGGGGAAATGCGGGCAGGATTCTTGAAGTGACGCACAATGATACTGCGCGCACGCAACGCAGCGGTAAGTTCGGCACCATCGTGCGCAGGATGTCGTGCAAAAATGAAATTGGCACCCGAAGGCAACACTTCGAACCCCAGCGCTTGCAGGTCAAACGTAAGCCGCTCGCGGTTCAAAACGACCTTGCGCCGCGTTTCCTCAAAGTAATCGGTATCCTCCATCGCAGCGACTGCACCTGCCTGAGCAAATCGATCGAGCGGATAGGAATTGAAGCTGTCCTTGACGCGCACCAGCGCTTCAATCAGGTCAGGATGCCCGAGCGCGTAGCCGACGCGCAAGCCGGCCAGGGAGCGGGCCTTGGACAGCGTGTGCACCACCAGCAGCTGCGGGTACTTCTTGACCAGGCCAGTCGCTGACTCGCCGCCGAAATCGATATAGGCCTCATCCACCACGACCACCGATTCGGTATTCACCCGAAGCAGATGCTCGATGTCGGACAGGGGCAGCAACCGCCCTGTCGGCGCATTGGGATTGGGGAATACGATCCCGCCGTTGGGCTGGAGATAGTCTTCCACGTCGATTTCGAACGTTTCCGTCAGCGGCACCGTCTTGTAAGCGATGTCATACAGCGTGGCGTACACCGGATAGAAGCTGTAGGTGATATCGGGAAAGAGTATCGGGCGCTCGTGCTTCAACAGGGCCTGAAACACATGCGCCAGCACCTCGTCAGACCCGTTACCGACGAATACATTGGCCGGCTCTAGCCCGTAGGTCGCTGCAATCGCATGGCATAAGCGATCGGAACCCGGGTCGGGATAGAGGCGCAGCGATTCCGCCACCTCCCGTTGCAGCGCCTCCAGTACCTTGGGGCTGGGACCGTAAGGGTTCTCGTTGGTATTGAGCTTGATCAGATCGACCAGCTTGGGCTGCTCACCCGGCACGTAGGGCGTCAGCCGATGGACGGTACCGCTCCAGTATTTGCTCAAGCTCAGCCTTTCAGGCGATATTCTGCGGAACGGGCATGCGCCTGCAGACCTTCGCCATAGGCCAGTGTGCTGGCGATCCTGCCCAGTGTCTGCGCGCCGGCTTCCGACACCATGATCAGGCTGGAACGTTTCTGGAAGTCGTAGACGCCCAGCGGCGAGGAAAAGCGCGCGGTACGCGAAGTCGGCAACACGTGATTCGGTCCGGCACAGTAATCGCCCAGCGCTTCGCAGGTCTGACGACCCATGAAAATGGCTCCCGCGTGTTTGATCTTCTCGGCCAGCGCAACCGGGTCGGCTACCGATAGCTCCAAATGCTCCGGCGAAATGTAATTGGCGATTTCCGCCGCCTCGTCGAGGTCGCGCACCTGAATCAGCGCACCGCGGTCTTCAAGCGAGGTACGGATGATCTCTGCGCGCGGCATTTCCTTGATCAGCCTGGCCATGCTGGCCTGCACACGATCAAGGAACTCCCCATCCGGCGACAGCAGGATGGACTGTGCCAGTTCATCGTGCTCGGCTTGAGAGAATAGATCCATCGCCACCCAGTCCGGATCGGTCTTGCCGTCGCAAATCACCAGAATCTCGGACGGGCCGGCCACCATGTCGATCCCCACCACGCCGAACACGCGACGCTTGGCGGCCGCCACATAGGCGTTGCCCGGGCCGACGATCTTGTCCACCTGCGGCACGGTTGCGGTACCGTAGGCCAAGGCGCCAACCGCCTGCGCGCCACCGATGCAGAATACGCGATCGACGCCGCAGACTGCCGCCGCAGCGAGCACCAACGGATTCTTCTCACCGCCCGGAGTAGGCACGACCATGATGAGTTCCTGTACCCCCGCAACCTTGGCCGGAATCGCATTCATCAGCACCGAAGACGGGTAGGCCGCCTTGCCGCCCGGAACGTACAAGCCAACACGATCCAGCGCGGTCACCTGCTGACCGAGCATGGTGCCGTCGGCCTCGGTATAGCTCCAGGAACTCATCAGCTGCTTCTCATGATAGACACGCACGCGTTCGGCGGCCTGCTTGAGTGCCTCGCGCTGCTCTTGCGGCAAGCTACCCAGCGCTTCGGTCAGGCGCGCCTGCGGCAACTCCAGATCGCTCATCTGGTTCGCGCTCAAACGATCGAAACGCTGCGTATATTCGAGCACGGCGTCATCGCCACGCTTTTTAACGTCGGACAGAATACCTGCCACCACGGCATCGATCTGGTCGTCCTGCGCGCCTTCAAAGGCCAGTAACTGCTTCAGCGAAGCATCGAAGGTGACATCGGCGGTGTTATAGCGTTTGATTTTCAGCATGTTCATTTCTCTTCTGCGACGGCGCCGGCGAAAGCGTCGATAATGGGCTGGATCTTGTCCCGCTTCAATTTGAGCGAGGCCTGGTTCACAACCAGCCGCGAACTGATGGGCATGATTTCCTCGACTGCGACCAGATGGTTCGCGCGCAATGTGCCGCCGGTACTGACTAGGTCGACGATGGCATCGGCCAGACCGACCAGCGGTGCCAGTTCCATTGACCCGTACAACTTAATCAGATCGACGTGCATGCCCTTGCCGGCGAAGTGTTCGCGCGCGATCTTTACGTACTTGGTCGCCACCTTCAGTCGCGCGCCCCGCTGTGCGGCATCCGCATAGTCAAAACCCTCACGCACCGCAACCATCATGCGGCAGCGCGCAATACGCAGATCGAGCGGTTGATACAAACGGTTGCCGCCATGCTCGTAGAGCACATCCTTGCCGGCGATACCCAAGTCCGCGCCACCATTCTCCACGTAGGTGGGCACATCACTGGCGCGCACGATCAGCAGGCGCACATCGTCGCGATTGGTACCGATAATCAGCTTGCGCGAGGCCTCGGGGTCTTCCGCGGGCGTGATCCCGGCAGCCTGCAGCAAAGGCACCGTTTCTTCAAAAATGCGGCCCTTGGACAGGGCAATGGTAATCTGGCTCATTTGGCTCGCTTGATATTGGCACCCAACTGCGACAACTTGCTCTCGATGTGTTCATAGCCGCGGTCTAGATGATAAATCCGATCGATCGTCGTCTCGCCCTCTGCCACGAGTCCGGCGAGTACCAGCCCGGCAGAAGCACGCAGGTCGGTCGCCATCACCGTAGCGCCTTCCAGCTTGGCCATGCCACGCACCACCGCCGTATTGCCGTCGATCTTGATATCCGCACCCAGACGCTGCAATTCGACGGCATGCATGAAGCGGTTTTCGAAAATCGTCTCGCGGATCACCGCAGTGCCTTCAGCCACCGTGTTGATTGCCATGAACTGCGCCTGCATATCGGTCGGGAAGGCTGGATAAGGAGCAGTACGGATCGAGACCGCAGTCAACTTTTTAGGTGCGCGTAGCGTGATGGCCTCGAACTGGGGCGATTTTTCCCCGCTGATCTCGCAGCCGGCATCCATCAATTTGTCCACCACTGCATCCAGGTAACCCATGGAAGTTCCGGTCAGACGGATTTCGCCGCCCGTAACGGCCGCCGCACAGAGGTAAGTACCCGTTTCAATACGGTCCGGCATGATACGGTGAGTCGTGCCGTGCAACCGCTCCACGCCCTGGATGCGGATTACGTCCGTGCCAGCGCCGCTGATACGCGCACCCATAACGGACAGGCACTGGGCCAGATCGACCACCTCAGGCTCGCGCGCCGCATTCTCGATCACGGTCTCGCCATCAGCCAGGCAGGCTGCCATCATCAGGTTTTCCGTGCCGGTCACTGTCACCATGTCGGTAAACAGGCGCGCGCCTTTCAGCCGTGTAGCGCGGGCATTGACGTAGCCGTGCTCCACCTTGACCTCGGCACCCATACTGAGCAACCCCTTGATGTGCTGATCCACCGGACGCGCACCGATTGCACAGCCGCCCGGCAAGCTCACATGGGCTTCGCCGCAGCGGGCCACCAACGGCCCCAGCACCAGCACCGCGGCACGCATGGTTTTCACCATCTCGTAAGGCGCCGTTGGATTATTGAGCTGCGAGGCATCCAGTGTCACCGTGCCGCCATCCTGATGAACTTTGACCCCCATCTGCTGCAGCAACACCAGCATAGTCTGGATATCGTTCAATTCCGGCACGTTGGTCAAAGTCAACGGCTCCGGCGTCAGCAAAGCCGCGCACAGAATAGGCAGGGCGGCATTCTTCGCCCCGGAAATCCGGACATCGCCGTTCAGGGGACGTCCACCCTGGATCACCAGTTTATCCATTCAGCAGGTTCTGCAGTTCGCCATTCTGGTACATCTCGCGCATGATATCCGCGCCGCCGATGAATTCGCCGTTGATATAGAGTTGCGGAATGGTCGGCCAATTGGAAAAAACCTTGATCCCCTCGCGAATTTCGGGGTCGCTCAACACATCCACAGCAACAAAATCGGTCACACCGCAAGCCTTGAGTATCTGCGACGCAACACTCGAAAAGCCACACTGCGGAAACTGCGGCGTGCCCTTCATATACAGCACGACAGGGTTTTGCGTTACCTGCATGCGAATTTTTTCCTGCACATCCATGTTCAATTCTCCAAAAAATCTAGTGTCCCGCCGCAGCCCAAGCCTCGGGGGTCAGCGTGCGTAGCGACAGCGCATGAATTTCTTCCCGCATGCGATCGCCCAGCGCCTTGTATACCAGCTGGTGCTGCTGCACCATATTCTTACCGACAAACTGCGGACTGACGACGACCGCCTCGAAATGCTGACCATCCTCGCCCATCACCGCCACGTACTCGCAAGCCAATCCTTGCATGATGTAAGTCTTGATGTCTTCCGCTTTAAGCATGCTATCCCCGCAATTTATAACCGCTTTTTAGCAGGTTCAAAGTCAACCATGATAAAGCCAAAAAGCTGATGCCGACAACGGTCAGACTGATTCCCGGTGCGATATCCCCGATACCGAAGAAACCATAGCGGAAGCCATCGATCATGTAGAAAAACGGGTTCAGGTGCGACACTTTTTGCCAGAAGGGCGGCAGCGAATGAATCGAGTAAAACACCCCGGAAAGGAAAGAAAGCGGCATGATGATGAAATTCTGGAAGGCCGCCATCTGGTCGAACTTTTCCGCCCAGACCCCGGCAATAATGCCGAGCGCGCCCAGCAAGCCGCCGCCCAGCAAGCCAAACGCCAGGATCAGCAAGGGGTTCGCCACCGGAAGATCGACATAGAACAAGGCCACCAGCCATACGCTCGCACCGACCACCAGCCCCCGGATAATCGCGGCCAACAGGAAGGCCAGGAAAATTTCCCAGTAGGACAGCGGCGTCAGCAGCAGGAAGATGATATTGCCCATGACCTTGGATTGGATCAGGCTGGACGAGCTGTTTGCAAACGCATTCTGCAACAGCGACATCATCATCAGCCCCGGAATCAGGAACGCGGTATAGCTGACGCCCGGATATACCTGGACGTGCGATTCCAGCACGTGCGAAAAAATCAGCAGATACAACACGGCCGTAATGACTGGTGCCGCGACCGTCTGGAAGCTGACCTTCCAGAATCGCAGGATTTCCTTCCGGAACAATGTCCACATGCCGGTCATTGGCGGACGATCTCCATGAACACATCTTCCAAGTCCGCTTCGATGATCTCGATGTCCTCAACCCGGATTGCAGCATTGCGCAGTTCCGCCAGCACAAATTCTATCTGCGCGGCATCGCTCAAGGCGAAGGTATAGCTATCGCCGTCCTGTGCGCGCATCAACGGCGACAGGCTTTCCGGCACTTTCGCTGGCGCAAGTTTTAGCCGCAGGTGCTTTCCTGCGACGCGGTTGAGCAAATTCTGCGTGCTGTCCAACGCGACGATCCTACCCTGTTTCAACATCGCAATACGCGAGCACAGGGTTTCGGCTTCTTCCAGATAGTGCGTGGTCAGGATGATGGTATGGCCGTCACGATTCAGGCGCTTGATGAATTCCCACAGCATCTGCCGCAATTCGACATCGACTCCTGCCGTCGGCTCGTCCAGCACAACCACCGGAGGCTTGTGGGCAAGCGCCTGCGCAATCAGCGCACGCCGTTTCATCCCGCCGGAGAGGCGCCGCATATTGGTATGCGCCTTGTCAGCCAGCCCCAGCGACTCGATCACCTCGTCCACCCAGGCATCGTTTCCCTTGCCAAGGCCGAAGTAGCCCGCCTGGAATCGTAGCATTTCGCGCACGCTGAAGAATGGGTCGAACACCAGTTCCTGCGGCACCACGCCGAGCAGGCGTCGCGCCTTGCCGTAGTCGCTTACCACATCGTGCCCCAGCACTTCCAATTTGCCCCGCGTCGGCCGCAACAGGCCTGCCAGCAGGTTGATCAAGGTCGACTTCCCCGCACCGTTCGGGCCCAGCAGGGCGAAGAACTCGCCCTGCGCGATGGTCAAATCGATACCCTTCAATGCCTCGAACGCACCGAATGATTTATACACCTGCTCGATCTGGATCGCGGGAACCATATAAAATGGACTGAGACGCGTACGTCTCAGTGCGTATGATGGGGAATGAGATCAAGGACGCCGTAAAGCGTCGCGATATTGATCAGATTGGCAGGCAGGTGGATGAACACCAGGCTGGTATTGTGGCTATGCGCTTGGCGCAGCCATTCAAACATCAGGCTGATCGCTGCGGAATCGACCTCGGTCACGTCCGACAGGTCCATCTCCATGTTTTCAGCGGCAAACACACCGGCGCTTTCACCCAGCAGGGCATTGACGCGTTCCATCGTCATTGCCCCACTGACGCGCAGAGTTGTGCCGTTTTGATCGAGCTGCGCCAAGTTAGCCCTGTTTCTTGTCACCGGAGGCAGACAAGGATTTGTTCTTGTCGGCCAGACGCTGGATCAAGCCATCCATTCCAGACTGACGTACTTCGCTGGAAAATTGGCCGCGATAGTTGGTCACCAGGCTCACGCCTTCAATCACCACGTCATAGACCTTCCAGCCATCCTCGTTCTTGCCCAGACTGTAATCGATCGCCAGCGGCTGCGCGCCCGGCTGCACAATCTGCGTCTTCACAGTGACGTCGGTATCGCCAGCTTGAGCGCGGAACGGCTTGTATTCGATCGTCTGGTTGCGGTACTTGGCCAATGCAGAAGCATAAGTACGGATCAGCAGAGAGCGGAATTCCACGATGAACTTCTTGCGCTGATCATCGTTGGCGCGTGCCCAGTTTCTGCCAAGCACCATACGCGACATCCGTTCGAAGTCGAAATGCGGCAGTATTTTCTCCTCCGCCAGCGCGGTAATCTTGCGCATGTCCCCACTCTGGATATCCTTGTCCTTGCGAACAATCTCCAGTACGTCGTTGGCGGTGCTCTTGACCAGTTCGTCCGGCGCCTGCATCCCGGCCGAGGCGCTGAACGACAACAGCATGCTCGCGGCGATGCCGACCATCAATTTCGCGATAAATTTCATTTGGACTCCGTACCCTTCTTGTCGTCACCTGATTCAGATGCCTTGTTGTAGAGGAACTGGCTAATCATTTTTTCCAGCACCACGGCATCCTGCGTATGCGCGATTTTATCACCATTCTTCAATGCGGCTTCGTCACCACCCGGTTCGAGGCCGATGTACTGCTCGCCCAGCAAACCGGAGGTGTAAATACTGGCAAACGTGTCCTTGGGGAAAGCGTAATGCTTGTCGATTTTCAAGGTGACGCTCGCCTCGTAGGTCTGATTGTCGAAATGAATACCCTCAACACGCCCGACCACGACGCCAGCGCTCTTTACCGGAGCTCGCACCTTCAAACCGCCGATATTCTCGAATGCCGCCGTCACCGCGTAAGTATCGCCAATCTGGTCGGAAGTCAGGTTGCCCACTTTCATGGACAACCCGATCAGCGCCGCGACACCCGCCGCAACAAAAATTCCCACCCACAAATCCAGAGTCGTTCTTTCCATTCTTCCCCCTTCACACGCTGATCATGAACGATGTCAGCACAAAATCCAGCCCCAACACCGCCAGCGACGAATTTACGACAGTTCGGGTCGTCGCCCGGCTCACGCCCTCCGCTGTCGGCGGAGCATCATAACCTTCGAACAACGCAATAATGGTACAAGCAACGCCGAACACACAGCTTTTGATGACGCCGTTGACGATATCCTCGCGAAAGTCCACGCTTGCCTGCATCTGCGACCAGAATGCACCATCGTCGATACCCAGCAACGGCACTGCCACCAGATACCCGCCAAACACACCCACCATCGAAAACAGGGCCGCCAACAACGGCATCGAAACCACGCCGGCCCAGAAACGCGGCGCGACGACCCGAGCAATCGGGTTCACCGCCATCATCTCCATCGCCGAGAGTTGCTCGGTCGCTTTCATCAGACCGATTTCCGCGGTAATCGCGGTTCCAGCGCGACCAGCAAACAGTAGCGCCGTCACGACCGGCCCCAGTTCGCGCACCAGCGAGAGCGCAACCAGGACGCCGATCGCCTCCGAAGAACCGTATTTCTGCAGCGTATTGTAGCCTTGCAGCCCCAGCACCATTCCCACGAACAGCGCGGACACCAGAATAATGATGAGGGAAAGCACTCCGGTGAAATACATCTCACGTATCGTCAGATGCAGACGGCGCAAGCTTTCGCCCGACAGAACCAGGGTGTTCAGGAAGAACCGGGCGGCCGAACCGAGCCGCCAGATACGGTCGATGACGCGATGCCCGATGCCGCGCACGGCGGCGATCAATCGTTCAAACATGAGCACCTCGCAACAAATCCTTACGATAATCCGGCGCAGCGTAATGGAAAGGCACTGGACCGTCCGCCTCGCCATGCACAAACTGGTGTACAAACGGCATCTCGGAGGCTCGCAATTCCTCCGGCGTCCCTTCCGCCACCACCACGCCTGCGGACACGAAATAGACGTAATCGACAAAGGAAAACGCCTCATGCACATCGTGCGTCACGACAATGGAAGTCGCGCCCAATGCATCGTTGAGACTGCGAATCAGGTTGACGATCACACCCATCGAAATCGGATCCAGGCCTGCGAAAGGCTCGTCATACATGATGATCGAAGGATCGAGCGCCACCGCGCGGGCCAGCGCCACCCGGCGTGCCATACCGCCCGAAAGCTCGGACGGCATCAGATCGCGCGCGCCGCGCAAACCGACCGCATTGAGCTTCAGCAGCACCAAGTCGCGAATCACGGACTCCGGCAGATCCGTATGCTCGCGCAGCGGGAAAGCAACGTTGTCATAAACCGAAAGATCGGTGAACAGAGCACCGAACTGAAACAGCATGCCCATCTTGCGGCGCAGCCTGTAAATGCCGGCACGACCCTGCTCATGTACGACCTGCCCCTCCACGCGCACCGCTCCGCTGCTTGGCTTCAGCTGCCCGCCGATCAGCCGCAGCAGCGTCGTCTTACCCGAACCCGAGCCACCCATGATGGCCACGACCTTGCCGCGCGGGAAGCGCATATTGATTCCCTTGTGCAGCAAACGGCTGTTATAGGAAAACGAAAGGTCGCTGATTTCGACGATGTTGTCAGTCATAAGCGGGGCATTCTAATGCAATTTGTTGTGCCGCGCTAATTGGCGCAGGCGGGTGGGCGCACAGGCAAACAAGGCTGCCTGTGCTCGCCGCTTTTATAGCCGTCCGTAGGAATGCAGGCCGGACAGGAACATATTGACGCCGAGGAAGGCAAAGGTGGTTACCAGCAAACCGACCAGCGCCCACCAGGCAAGGATGGGGCCGCGCAGCCCCTTGACCAGTCGCAAATGCAGCCAGGCAGCGTAATTGAGCCAGACGATCAGCGCCCAGGTTTCCTTCGGGTCCCAAGACCAGTAACCACCCCAGGCTTCAGCTGCCCACATCGCCCCAAGGATGGTGGCGATGGTAAAAAAGGCAAAGCCGACGGCGATTGCCTTGTACATCAGGTCATCCAGGATATCCAGCGCGGGCAGGCGCGAAGCGAGTATGCCCCGCGAAGCCAGCAGATAGGCGCCGCCGACCATGGCGGCCAGCGAGAACGAGCCATAACCGATGAAGTTGGCCGGCACATGGATCTTCATCCAGTAGGACTGCAGAGCCGGCACCAGCGGTTGAATACCGTTGGCCTCGCGGTCGAAGGTGTACCACAGGATGAAGCCGACCGCCGCGCTGATTACCAGCAGCACAAACCCGCCCAACTGCCGGGTGGCGTAGAGGCGCTCGTAATAGAGGTAGATCAGCGCAGTGATCAGGCAAAACAGAATGAACACTTCATACAGGTTGCTGATAGGAATATGGCCGACATCGGGCGCAATCAGGTAGGACTCGTACCAGCGCACTAACAGACCGGTCACGCCCATCAATACTGCGCTCCAGGTCAATCCGGTTCCCACCTTGCCGGCGAAGTCGGCGCGCGCCAGCAGCGACAGCCAGTAGCTTCCTGTCGCCATCACAAACAGCACATTCATCCACATGATTGCGGACTGGCTGGAGAACATGAACCTCAGGAAGAACGCCTGGTCGGCGCGCGCAAGATCGCCATGGTACTGACTCACCCCAAACAGGCTGAGCACGGCGACACCGGCAAGCAGCAGACGCACCGGCTTGAAATACCAGCCCAGCCAGCTGAACCCAGCCACCGCACCAAACAGGAAGCTCTTTTCGTACGCGTCCATATAGACACCATAACGATTGAATGCGAACAGGGCTCCCGCCAGCAACAGCAGGCTATAGCTCCAATCCGCCCAGCTCAGCTGCTTGAACAGCGGCAAGGGTGCTTCGTGACTCAATATCGATTCCATCTTCATCCTCCCAACAGGGCTTGCAAGTGCTCGCGGCAACGCTCGAACTCAAACTCGAAGTCGCGATTCTTGCGGTTGGCCGACATCGCGAACAGGATCCGACCGGCGTCCGGTTTGACCAGCAGCCAAATCCTTCGTTCGCGCAAATAAATCATCGCAAAAATACCCAGCACCAGCAGCAGGGAACCACCATACACCAGATTCTTGCCCGGAGAGCGGGTCAGCTGGAATCCACTGGCCTGATGTTGCTGAAAATCGGCCAATTCGAGATAGAAGGGTGATCCGTAGAAAAACAGATCGCTCATCGAATTGAGGCTCTCATGCACGAACTGCTGGGTTTCCTCGTCCGACGGCAGCGCAGGCAGATGAGCCTGCTCGCGACTCATCACCAGCCCCTCGTAGGCTGCATTGGCAATAATCTTGAGATAGGTCAGCGCCGCTTTCTCGCGCTCCTTTTCCGGCACCGAACGCTCGATCATTCTGGCAATTTCAGAATAACCGCCACGCCCGAACGCCTGCAGCAGACGCACTGTACTGTCCTCGAATCTGGCACGCGTCGCCGCATCCGCATGACTGTCCTGCAAAGCATGCTGCGACAGCCTCCGGGCGATTTCCGGCGCAAGCTCCGGATTGAACATGACTGCACGCAGTCGCATGAAATCGCCTAATGAGTTTTCCCGGTCGGCCGGGATGCGCAGATAGCTGAAATCCTCGTTCTGTGTCGCTCGCATCCCGGACACGAAATATGCCCGGCCACCGATATTCAGGGGCTGCATGTAATTCAGATATTCGTGCGCCTGCCCCTGACTGTCGCGCACCTTGAAGGTGACGCTGGGGCCGACATTGTGCGGCTTGCCCTTGCCGTCCGGACTCAGGTTGAGCACATTGAACATGCGAAAATCGTTCAGCTCGATCGTCAATGCGTCGTTACCGGTACCACGTGTCAGCTTCTGAAACACCGCTCCCTTGACCATGTCGGGCGCCGCATGCGCATCCAGAATCGGCCAGGCATTGAACGTCAGCGAAGAACCGCCATCCTGAAAGTCCGATTGGTAGATCGCGATTCCCTTGTAGATCAGCGGATGATTCACTTTGATGGTAGCTTCCAAGGGCGTTTTCAGATCCTTATCCAGAATCTCGACATCGCTCTCGAACGACTTGGGCTGGCCGGTCGCGTAATGCTCGATGCGGAATTGCTTGAGCTTGACCGTAAACGGCAGCTCCTGCACCAGATAGCCATCCCGCATGCGCATGAAGGCAACGTTATCGCTGGCCCCTTCCGGCAAGGTCATGTTGGCCCGGAACGACAGATTGCCGACTGACAGGCGGCTTTGCGGCGGCACCTGCTCGGTCGGGATGTCGCGCATCTCCACCGCCTTGAAACCGAACAATTCCTGAATCTTGAACGGCACATTGCCATCGATCAGTCCGCCGATACAGATCACGACAATGGCCGCATGCGTCAGGATATAACCCAGACGCTGGTAACTACCCGCTTTCGCTGCCAGCAGCACGCCGCCATCTGCCTGAGGCACGCTTCTGAAACGGAAGCCGCGCGCAGCCAGAAACGCACCCAACTTGCGGAGGACTTCATCCTGTGGCGCGTTCATCTGATACTCGCTCTTGTGCTGGAAACTGCTCAGCGAGAGCTCCGTCGCATGCTCGCGGAACGTGCGCAGCTCACGTAACATCAAGGGCGCATTGCGATAAATGCAAAGGCTGGTAGACAGTACCAGAAACACCAGTATCAGCAGAAACCAGGCACTGTGGTAGACATCGTACAAGCCGAGCGACTCGAACAAGCCAAACCAGAACTGGCCGAATTGCACCACGTAATTGGCATATGGCTCATTCTGCTTCAGTACGGTTCCAATAATGGAAGCGATGCCGAGAACGGTCAGCAGACTGATGGCAAAACGCATTGAGCTGAACAGCTCATATAGCGCGCGGGACGTAGAGTGAGTAGGGTTTTTCAACTTTGTAAAAACTTGGGGGCGGCAAACGCCACCCCCAGTTAACGCCTCATTGTCGGATTTGGATTACTTCAAGCCTTGAATATAATCGGCCAGCGCAGCAATTTGCGCATCCGACAGCTTGCCTGCGATAGTACGCATCATCGCCGCTGGATCGTTCGCACGTTCGCCAGCGCGGAACGCCTTCAGCTGGTTGATGGTGTATTCCGATTGCTGCCCGGCGATGCGCGGGAATTGCACTGGAATGCCAGCGCCAGTGGGGCCGTGGCACGCGGCACAAGCCGGCACGCCCATCCCGGCAACCCCAGCGCGGTAGATCTTTTCACCCAGCGAACCTGGGCCGTTTTCCTTCGCGGCGCCACCTTTGGGGCGCTGTTCGGAGAAGTAAGCTGCCAGATTGGCGACATCTTCATCGGAAAGCGTGGAAGCGATGCCGGACATGACCGGATTTTGCCGCTCGCCCGCCTTGAAGTTCTTTAGCTGCTTCGCGATGTATTCTGCGTGCTGGCCAGCCAGGCGAGGATTCATCGGCATCACGCTGTTGCCGTCGGCTCCATGGCAGGCAACGCACACGGTCGTGGCGATTGTCGCCCCCTTGGCGGCATCGCCCGCCGCCCAAGCGCCGGTTGTGCCGAGCACGCCTGCGGCAAATACCGCCATGACACGGAAATTCATTCACTGCTCCTCAAAACAAATTGAAACGGAATGGCCCACGGCCGGAATCCGCAGCATTTTATCCAAAATCAGGATATCGTGATAGCATTTTGGATTGCCCGAAAGTCCGATATGCCTCTGTTCCAGAACGCCGAATTCTTCATTTCCGCCCACCAATTACGCGACCTCCCCCCCGCCACCGGAACGGAGATCGCCTTTGCCGGGCGCTCCAACGCTGGCAAGTCGAGCGCTATCAACACCCTGGCGAACCACAATAGGCTGGCCTTTGTCAGCAAGCAGCCAGGACGTACCCAGCTCATCAATTTCTTTCAGCTGGGCGGCGATCGCTACCTGGTCGACCTGCCCGGCTATGGCTACGCAAAGGTTCCGGAGGCGATGCGCAAGCACTGGCAACTGGTACTTTCCGCCTACCTGTCGCAGCGAACCAGCCTGAACGGACTGGTCCTGGTGATGGACTCCCGCCACCCGCTCACCCCACTAGACCGGCAAATGCTCGACTGGTTCGCGCCAACAGGCAAACCAGTACATGTCCTGCTGACCAAATCCGACAAACTCTCGCGTAGTGAAGCGATGAAAACGCTGGCCGCCGTGCGCAAGGAATTGCTGCAAACCTGGGGCAACTGCTCGGTGCAGCTTTTTTCCAGCCTGAAAAAACAGGGGGTCGAAGAAGCGGAAACCGTGATCGGCGCGTGGCTGTATCCCGCCACAGAATCGGATCAGGAAAGTTCTGCCTCTTGATCTGCGACCGCGTCATACTCGGGTAAAGATCAGATCCCAGACAGCGTGCCCGAGATTCAGGCCGCGCTGCTCAAACTTGGTCAAAGGACGGTATTCCGGACGGGGCGCGTAATCAGCCACCGTATTGCGCAAGCCGGGTTCCGTGCGCAACACCTCCAGCGCCCATTGCGCATACTCTTCCCAATCCGTGGCGAAATGCAGGTAGCCACCCGGCTTCAGCTTGCGGCATAGCATCGCCACAAATTCCCCTTGCACCAGCCGCCGCTTGTGATGCCGCTTTTTCGGCCAGGGATCCGGAAAGAAAATATGCACGCCATCCAGCGATGCATCGGCAACCATGTTCTGCAGCACTTCCACCGCATCGTGCTGGATCAGGCGCAGATTGGATAAACCCTGCTCCTGCATCAGCTTGAGCAGGTTGCCGACCCCCGGCGTATGCACTTCGATGCCAAGATAATCCTTGTCCGGATTGGCAGCCGCGATCTGGGCCGTCGCCGCCCCCATGCCAAAACCGATCTCCAGTATCTTGGGGGCAGATCGGCCGAATGCTCGTTCCAGATCGAGCACGACAGGCGCATACGGGATTCCATAGGTTGGCATCAGGCTGTCCACAGCGCGCTGCTGCGCAGCAGTCAGCCGCCCCTGCCGCAGCACGAAACTGCGAATGGCACGACGATTTTCTTCCATGTGATCTTAAATATTCTGAAAAGGCGCGCATTATACCCGAGCGGGTCGCTACAACGCGTGGCGCTTGTCACCTCGCACAAAGCCAAGCATCGGATGGGAAAGCGATTTTCCAAGGGCGATGACCTTGAACAACTCCCCCATTTCGGCAGGCGAAAGCAGTTTCTGGGCTTGCGCAGCCTGAGCATAATAGGCCGCATCACCTGGAGCAGCCTCCGCCAGCAGTTCGGTAATGCCGCAGTTGATCAGGAATTGCGCCTGACTTGCGTAGCCAGCCACTTGCAGCCCGTGCGCAAGCGCTGCCTCCGCGACCGAGGTGAAGTCGACATGCGCGGTAATATCCTGCAATCCGGGATAAAGCAGCGGGTCATCATGCGCATGGTGGCGGTAGTGGCACATCAGCGTACCGCTCGAACGATGCGGATGGTAATACTCGCGTCGCGGGAATCCGTAGTCGAGCAGCAGCAGCCCCCCTCGCTCCAGGGACGCCGCAAGCGAAGCGATCAACGCCGGTGCGGCCAGGCACAATTCGGTAAGGTAGCCCTCAGGCAATTCCGGCAGCATGCGCACCCACTCAGCCAACGAGCCTGTCAGGCAGCGCTCATGCCAGACCAGCCCCTTGTCGCCGATGGCCACCCCGCGCTCGCACCAGCCATCCTGCTGCCTCTTCACCAAATGCACCGGCAATGCATCCAGCACTTCGTTGGCCACGATACAACCCGAAAACGCAGGGGGCAGACTCTCCAGCCACTCGATGCGCGACTGCAAGTCAGACGGCAATTCTCGTGCAAAGGTTTCCCGCTGGACAGCTTTTAAGTGGGCACTCACATCAAGAATCAGGTACCGCTCAGGCAACGCCCCGATCCGCTCCAATTCCTGCAACAGCTGCACAGCCAATCGCCCCGTGCCTGCACCGAGCTCCAGCACGCTGCCCGCCGTACCGTGTAGCACCTGCACCACCTGCCGAGCCAGCGCACGACCGAACAATGGGGAGATCTCTGGGGCGGTGACGAAATCGCCCGCATCACCGAATTTCGCCATTCCCGCGCTGTAGTAACCCAAGCCCGGGGCATAGAGTGCCAACTCCATGTAGCGAGCGAAGCTTATCCAGCCGCCATTGGCGGCAATCTCATCCTGTATCAGGCATGCGAGTTGGGAAGAATGCGTGAGTTGTTCCGCATTCGGGAGGGGCAGGGATGTCATCTGGAAAGTCCGACCAATATGGTAAATTATAACCTTCGTCCGGATTTGGCTCACCGTGAACAATCTGCAAGACAAAGTCGTACTCATCACCGGCGGCGCCAAACGTGTCGGCGCGGCCATCTGCCGACTTCTGCACGCGCGCGGTGCAAACTTGATGATTCATTACCGCAGCTCCGCGGGAGAGGCGCGGGCACTGCAGGCCGAACTCAACCTGCAACGTCCCGGTTCGGCAGCGATTATCCAGGGCGATCTGCACAATCTGCACAAACTGGCCGCCCTGGTGCAGGGCACCGTCCAACGTTTCGGTCGGCTCGATGCGTTGGTGAACAATGCGTCCACCTACTATCCGACCGAAATCGGCGGCATCAGCGAGAAACAGTGGGATGATCTGATCGGCATTAACATGAAGGCGCCGCTGTTTCTATCACAGGCGGCCGCTGTGGAACTGGGCAAACATCAGGGCTGCATCGTCAACATCACCGACATGCATGTGGAACGCCCCAAAAAAGGCTATGTCGTGTACAGTGCCGCCAAAGCCGGCCTGGTCACGCTGACCCGTTCGCTCGCGCATGAACTCGGGCCGGAAGTGCGGGTCAATGCCGTCGCGCCGGGCCCGGTACTGTGGCCGGAGGACAATCCGCAATTCGATGAGGTATACCGTCATCGGGTCATCTCGCAAACACTGCTGAAACGGGTTGGCGAACCCGACGACGTCGCCAAGGCGGTGGGCTTCCTGATTGCGGACGCGCCTTTTATCACCGGGCAGGTTATCGCCGTCGATGGCGGCCGCTCGATCAACTTGTGAACAACACCATGATTCGACACTACCCCGAACACGCTTCAGGCAATTTCCTGAAGCTCCGCAACAAACTGATCAGCGCTGTCGGCAAGGCCATCGGCGATTACAACATGATCGAGGATGGCGATACCCTTCTGGTTTGCATGAGCGGGGGCAAGGATTCGCACGCGCTGCTGATGCTGCTACTTGCGCTGCAGGAGCGTGCGCCCGTCGATTTCAAGCTGATCGCGATGAATCTCGACCAGAAGCAGCCCGGCTTCCCCGAGCATGTGTTGCCGGAATACCTGGAAAAGCTCGGCGTGGAATACCGCATCGTCGAGGCGGATACCTATTCCATCGTCAAGGAAAAAGTCCCCGAAGGCAAAACCACCTGCTCGCTGTGCTCGCGCCTGCGCCGCGGCATCATCTACCGCACTGCGCAGGAACTGGGTGCCAACAAGATCGCATTGGGCCATCACCGCGATGACATCGTGCAGACGCTGTTCCTCAATATGTTCTTTGGCGCCAAGCTGAAGGCGATGCCGCCCAAGCTGGCCACCGACAAGGGCGAATTCGTCGTGATACGGCCACTGGCCTATTGCGCGGAAAAGGATATCGCCACCTATGCGCGCGGCATGGAATTCCCCATCATTCCATGTGATCTGTGCGGTTCTCAGGAAAATCTGCAGCGCCAGAACATCAAGAGAATGCTGCACGACTGGGAACAGGAATATCCCGGCCGCACGGAGAAAATCTTCCGTGCGCTGACCAATGTCGCGCCCTCCCATCTGGCCGACACCGATCTGTTCGACTTCAGGGCACTCTCCTCAAAGGCAAACGAGGAAGACCCGCTATTTGGCGATATCGATCAGGAACTGGCGCTGAACCTGGCCGGGACAGAAGGCAAACACATTGCCTTCCTCCGGGCGGCAGGCTAGTCCAACCCTACAGCACGCAGTTATTTTCCAGCGCGCGCATAAGCGCCGACCACCTGCTCGAAGCGATCGGCCACTACCGGCTGGCTGGCGTAGCGCTCCATGGTGCCGGTCATCAATGTATCGAGCAACTCCAGCCGCTTTCTCGCGGCTGGATGCGTCTTGAACATCAGCGCCAGATTGCTGTCCTGCGGATTCATGCTGTCCAGCGTCTGCAGCACCGCTGGCAGGCCGTACGGATCGTAGCCGGCGCGCGCGGCGATCACCACCCCCATGCGGTCCGCCTCGAACTCATCCTCTTTATCCAGACCGCGCGCATAGAGTTCGGTGCTGGCGCTAATGGCCTTCTTCTGCCACTCGCCGTACTGGCTGCCGGTATTATCGACCGCCATGCTCAACAGATCGGAGGCCAGCCCCGTTTTGGCATTCTTCTGAATTGCAACCAAGTGGTGGCGCTTTACCACATGCGCGATCTCGTGCGCCAGCACGCCCGCCAGTTCGGCTTCACTATGCATCTGCAACAGCAGGCCACGCGTGATGAACACATAGCCGCCAGGAGCAGCAAACGCGTTCACGCTGTCGCTGTCCATGACGCCGAAACGCCAGGGCAAATCAGGCCGCTCCGTCTGCATGGCCAGCCAGAGCCCGACCTTGTTCACATACCTCTGCAGTTGCGGGTTGTCCACCAGCGGAGCCGCACCGAGCAAGCTGGCTGCCGCCGTATTGCCGATTTCCGCCTCGCCATGCTCATCCACTTCTTTCGTTTCACCGACCTTCTTACCGGCCTCGATCAGCTTGTCGAGGTCAAGCGTAAACGCCTGCGCATAGGTCGTTGCCAACAGGAGAAGCAGCCAAAGCCATCGTGTACGGGGGCTCATTTCTTACTCCCTGCGGCATCCGCAAAATAGTCGATGTCATGCTTGGAAAGCTTGGCTTTTTTTGCCGCAGCCTCCGCCTGGCTCTTGCTCACGGCGAAATCGCCCAGCTTCTTCACCGCCTCGGGATTCGGTTTGGCATTCTTCATGTCCTCCGGACTGAGGCCTCGCACCCCGGTCGCAACCGTCACGCCCGTATTGCCGGAACGACCCTGGGTAGCGGTGTTCCACAAGGCGGTCAAGCCGGTATCTCCTTTTGCATCGGCGCCGGGGCCTGCTCCACCCAGCTTGACTACGGTCAACTTGAGCCAGCCTTCGGGGTTCTCCGATGGCTTTACCTGCAGCCACCCCCCCATGCGTTTCAACACTTCAACCGCCGTATGCGCTTTAAGCTTGGCCAAGGACTTGGCATCGGAATAGGGTTCCTGCATCAGGTCGGTATCGACCAGCGTTTGTGCAGACTCCCCCGCCATACACAGAATTGGAAATAGCAAAGCCAGAACACTAGCTATCTTTTTCATGATGTTCTCCTCGGCTCGAATAGGCGCACCGGCTGCATTCTGCCCTTTACCTGGCAGCTGCCGCAATCCACAAAGATAAACAGCGAAGCGTTTCCAGCCTGTTGCTCACACAGCATCTTGGTCTCTTCGGAGACCAGCACGCGCGCCACCCCCTTGGTCTGCCCCTCGATTCGACTGGCAAGATTCACCGTATCCCCGATCGCGGTATAGTCCTGCCGGCTGGCCGAGCCGATGAATCCGACCACGGCAGGGCCGCTGTGTATCCCGATACCGATTTCCAGTGTGCGGCCGATCTCGCCCGCCGTCTCCCGGAATGCTTCCAACCGCTCGCTCATGGACAACGCCGCATCCACCGCGCGCAAGGCATGATCCGGTTGTTCCGAAGGCGCCCCCCAGAAGGCCATAATAGCATCGCCGATGTATTTGTCGAGGGTGCCTTCCAACTCGAAAATCGCCTGGGATTGCGTGGTGAAATAATCGTTCAGCAGCTCGACCACTTGCTCCGGCGTACTGGCTTCGGACAGGGTGGTAAAACCACGGATATCTGAAAACAGCACGGTAACCTCCCGGCTCTTCCCGCTCAGCGACTGCATGGTTTCCCCCCGTTCGATCAGCGAGTTCACCACCCGCGGATCGAGGAAGCGCCCGAATGTCTGAATCGCTTTCTCGCGCGCCCTGCGCTCGTTCAAATACTCCATCAGCGACACCACCACGTAATACGCCCAGGCAAAGACCAATGGCGCCAGCACCGGCAACAGCGTGCGCAAAACCAGCGCCCCGTATGCCGCCGCCAGAAGCAGCATGGTAAGCACCAGAAACGCCCCCCCGATGCGCAGCGGATGCCGGTAGCGCTGGAATGCCGCATACAGTCCGCCGACCAGCAGTACGGACAGGAGGCAGGGATAAATCCATGGCAGCGGACGCAGCGGATTGCCGTTCTTGAGGTTGTCGATCGCCGTCGCCAGAATTTCCACTCCCGGGTAGAAACCATCCAGCGGCGTTGCCCGCACATCATGCAAACCGGTCGCGGTCGAGCCGATAATGATGATTTTGTCGGTGAATTCATTATGCGGCCGCAGCGGGTGGCGGCGCTGCCCGTCCAGATAGATATCGGCATAGGAAACGCGTGGAAAAGAAAGAGCCTGCCCATGCCAGTTGAGCGTCATGTCGCCCCCTGGCGGGATGGCGAACCCCAATCCTTCTGCCAAGCGGGCAGGCAACGACGGAATGCGCCAACCGTGCACATCCTCGTAAAGCCAGTAGCGACGTACTACGCCGTCGCCATCCGGCAATGCGTTATGCAGACCAAGACGCCCGGTCTGCAGCATCGCAGGCAAAGGCAGCACCATGCTGACTCGTGCATCGGCTGCAGCATACGCACCCGCCTTTATCCCAAGCGCCGCCCCAAACTGCGCTAGCGGGATGCCTTTGCTGTCGTCTCCTGCAAGCCGCAGCATCGGAAAATACGTATTGCTGGTACCGCGAATCACTTCTGCAAAATAGCGATCATCCTCCGGCCGGGCGAGATCAGGGTCGCTGAACAGGATATCGAAGACGACTGCGCGCGGCCGCTGCTGTTCAATCGCCTGCAACACATCGGCATGCACCGATCGCGGCCACGGCCAACGGCCCGCACTGTCGGCCAGCAGGGCGAGACTGCGTTCGTCGATATCGACGATGACGATGCCGGAATCCGGTCGGGTCTCTGCCGCATGCCAGCGGATCAGCGTATCGGCCAATTTGTTTTCGAGCGGCGCCAATCCATGCAGCCAGCCCAATTCGACCAGTTGCAGGGCGAACATGACAAGTGCCGCGAGCAGGAAGCGGTTGGGGGCAGGCCAGCGCATGACCCATCATAAGTGAAGCGCAGATTTCTTGCTACGCCTGCCCTTTCCTCTTATTATCTGCCGCTGCTCTCTCATAACTTACCGAATTACATGTCGAAACTGTTGATCGTTGAATCGCCGTCCAAGGCTACAACACTGAAGAAATACCTGGGCAAGGATTTCGAGGTGCTGGCCTCGTACGGCCATGTACGCGACCTGATCCCGAAAAGCGGCGCCGTCGATCCCGAACATGATTTCGAGATGAAATACGAGGTGATCGACCGCAATGCCCGGCATGTCGATGCCATTGCCAAGGCGGTCAAGAATTCAGACACCATCTACCTGGCAACCGACCCGGATCGCGAAGGCGAAGCGATTTCCTGGCATATCGCTGAAATCCTGAAAAGCAAGAAACTGCTGAAGGACAAGCTGCTGAAGCGCGTGGTGTTCAACGAAATCACCAAAACGGCGGTGCAACAGGCGATTGAAACACCGCGCGACATTTCCATGCCGCTGGTCAACGCCCAGCAGGCGCGCCGCGCGCTGGATTATCTGGTTGGCTTCAACCTGTCGCCGCTGCTGTGGAAGAAAATCCGCCGCGGGCTTTCCGCAGGTCGCGTGCAGAGTCCGGCATTACGCCTGATCGTCGAACGCGAACTGGAAATCGAAGCCTTCAAGAGCCGCGAATACTGGACCATCCACCTGCAAAGCCGCAAAAAACAGCAGGCTTTCGATGCCAAGCTGATTCAGCTCGAGGGCAACAAGGTGGAGCAGTTCACCGTCACCAGCCAGGATCAGGAATCCGCTATTGTTGGCAAGCTGCTGGCCGCAAGCGCAGGCAAAACTACCGTGCTGCGCGTCGACAAGAAGCAACGCAACCGCAGTCCGGCTGCCCCGTTCACGACATCCACGCTGCAACAGGAGGCCGTGCGCAAGCTGGGGTTCACCACCAGCCGCACCATGCGCATCGCTCAGCAGCTGTATGAAGGGGTCAACATCGGCGCCGAGGGCACAGTCGGCCTGATCACCTACATGCGTACCGACTCCTTCAGCTTGGCAGCGGAAGCGGTGATGCAGATTCGCGATTACATCAAGGGCCATTTCGAGGCTGAGTACCTGCCGAAGTCGCCCATCATGTACAAGACCAAGGCCAAGAATGCCCAAGAAGCGCACGAGGCGATCCGGCCCACCGACATCCGCCGCACCCCGGACAGCCTCCGCAATCACCTGACGCCGGAGCAGTTCCGCTTGTACGAAATGATCTGGAAACGCGCGCTGGCCTGCCAGATGGCGCCGGCAAAATTCGATGCCGTCAGCGTGGATCTTGCCGTCGGCAGCGACCGCAATCTGTTCCGCGCCACCGGCCAAACCATGATTTTCCCCGGCTTCATCGCCGTCTACATGGAAGGGCAAGACGACGAGGAAGAGGAAGGCGAAAGCAAACTGCCGGTATTGGAAGTCGGCGAAGTACTGGATGTTTCAAAGATATGGGGCGATCAGCATTTTACTGAACCGCCGCCCCGTTATTCCGAAGCCAGTCTGGTGAAGGCGCTGGAAGAATATGGCATCGGCCGCCCATCGACTTACGCCAGCATCATCTCGACCTTGCAGGATCGCGAATACGTGCTGCTCG
>CAMLDQ010000019.1 GCA_946478965.1 uncultured Methylobacillus sp.
GCACGCGGAAGCTCATGCCGGTGAGCTTCTTGTTGAGTTCCGGGATCACCACGCCGACCGCCTTGGCCGCGCCGGTGCTGGAGGGAATGATGTTCTCGAGGATGCCGCGGCCGCCGCGCCAGTCCTTGTTGGACGGGCCATCGACGGTCTTCTGCGTCGCCGTGGCTGCATGCACGGTCGTCATCAGGCCGCGCTTGATGCCGAAGGCATCATGCAGCACCTTGGTCACCGGCGCCAGCGCATTGGTGGTACAGGAGGCGGCCGAAACAATCGCTTCGCCAGCGTAGGCGTCATGATTCACGCCGTACACGAACATCGGCGTATCGTCCTTGGAGGGCGCGGACTGCACCACCTTCCTGGCACCGGCGTCGATGTGCTTCTGGCAGGTTTCCTTGGTCAGGAAGAGGCCGGTGCATTCGATGACGAGTTCGGCACCGACTTCGTCCCATTTCAGGCTGGCCGGATCGCGCTCCGCCGTCAGGCGAATCTTCTTGCCGTTGACGATCAGGTTGCTGCCCTCGACCGACACCTCGCCCTTGAAGCGACCGTGCACGGAATCGTGTTTCAGCATGTAGGCCAGATAATCCGGCTCCAGCAAATCGTTGATCGCGACCACCTCAATCTCGGGGAAATCCTGGACGGCTGCGCGCAACACCATACGGCCGATACGGCCGAACCCATTGATACCAACTTTGATTGCCATACTACGTACCTTTCCTTGGAAGCTGTTTAAGAAACCCAGGAAATTCCTGAACGTATTTAACTACGACCAGGCAAGGCTTCCGAAATTTCTTAAGCAGCCTCAAACAAAAAAGGGGGGCCCAGAATTCATGCCCCCCTCTTCTTTTACTGCATCCCTTACAGCACAGACTTCACGGTGTTGACCACATTTTCAACCGTAAAGCCGAAGTGCTTGAACAGGGCGCCGCCAGGAGCGGATTCGCCGAAGGTATTGATACCGACCACGGCACCTTCCAGACCGACATACTTGCGCCAGAAATCAGGATGCGCAGCTTCAACGGCCACACGCTTCACGCCCGGAATCAGCACGCTGTCCTTATAGGCTTGATCCTGACGGTCGAACACGTTGGTAGACGGCATGGAAACCACACGCACCTTGGTTCCGGCCGCGTTCAGCTCTGCAGCTGCCTTGATCGCCAGATCCAGTTCGGAGCCGTTACCGATCAGGATGACATCCGGCGTACCGGCGCAGTCGGAGAATACATAACCGCCCTTGCGCACCAGCTCGAATTGCGCCTCGTCATGCTTGACGCCGGGCACGTTCTGACGGCTCAGCACCAGGCTGGTCGGGCCTTCGCTACGCTCAACCGCAGCCACCCAGGCGATCGCGGTTTCAACGGAGTCGGCCGGACGCCACACATCCATGCGCGGAATGTAGCGCAGGCCGGAGGTATTTTCGACCGGCTGGTGAGTGGGGCCGTCTTCGCCCTGACCGATGGAATCGTGGGTCAGCACGTAAATCACGCGTTGATGCATCAGCGCGGACATGCGCATGCCGTTCTTCATGTAGTCGGAGAACATGTGGAAAGTACCGCCGAACGGCAGCAGACCACCGTGCAACGCCATGCCATTCATGATCGCGGCCATACCGAATTCGCGCACACCATAGGAGATGTAGTTGCCAGGCTTGGCGGCATGCACGTGATGTGCGCCGGTCCAGCCGGTCAGGTTGGAACCGGTCAGGTCGGCGGAACCGCCGATGAATTCCGGCAGCACGGCAGCCAGCGCGTTGATCGCGTTCTGCGATGCCTTGCGGGTAGCGACGCCTTCAGCCTTTTCGTTGGTGGCCTTGATGAAAGCGGAAGTCACTTCCTTCCAGTCGGCCGGCAGCTCGCCCGCCATGCGGCGCTTGAACTCGGCTGCCTCGGCGGGATAGGCCTTGGCGTATTCGGCAAACTTGTTGTTCCACAGGGTTTCGTGGCCTTGACCCTTGGTGCGGGCATCCCAGCCTTCGTAGACGTCCTGCGGGATCACGAACGGATCGTGCTTCCAGCCCATGTATTCGCGGGAAGCGGCCACCTCGGCGTCACCCAGCGCGGCGCCGTGGCAATCGTGGCTGCCGCACTTGTTGGGGGAACCCCAGCCGATGATGGTCTTGGTGCAGATCAGCGAAGGCTTGTCGGTGACGGCCTTGGCAGCCTCAATCGCGGCCTCGATCGCGACCGGGTCGTGACCGTCCACGCCGCGCACCACATGCCAGCCGTACGCTTCGAAACGACCGGCAACGTCTTCGGTGAACCAGCCTTCGGTGTGGCCGTCGATGGTGATGCCGTTGTCATCCCAGAACGCCATCAGCTTGCCCAGGCCCCAGGTACCGGCCAGCGCACAGGCCTCATGGGACACGCCTTCCATCATGCAGCCGTCGCCGAGGAAGCAGTAGGTGTAGTGGTTGACGATTTCATGGCCAGGCTTGTTGAACTGGTCGGCCAGCAGTTTTTCCGCCATCGCGAAACCGACGGCGTTGCTGATGCCCTGACCCAGCGGACCGGTGGTTGTTTCAACGCCAGGTGCATAACCATACTCCGGGTGACCTGCGCACTTGGAATGCAGTTGGCGGAAGGTCTTGATTTCATCCATCGGCAGATCGTAACCGGACAGATGCAGCAGCGAATAGATCAGCATGGAGCCGTGGCCGTTGGAAAGAATGAAACGGTCGCGGTCAGCCCAGCTAGGATTGGCCGGATTGTGGCGCAGATGGTTGTTCCACAGCACTTCGGCGATGTCGGCCATCCCCATCGGGGCGCCGGGGTGGCCGGAATTGGCCTTTTGCACGGCATCCATCGCGAGAGCGCGGATGGCATTTGCGAGTTCTTTACGAGTTGCCATAGTCGTTCCTATCGTTGCTATGTTTGAGAAAAAAATAGCCGCACCCATACCCGATGGGCCCGACCTTCGTTCGGTAATCCGTGTCCTTGGGAATTCCCTGTATCGTTATAGTTATTGCGCTGCGACCTGCTGCGGGAAAGTGCCCCAATTATTGCCCACTTATGAAAATTGGGCAATAGCTCCCCCCTGGCGCCGCCGGGTCAGCCATTCCTGGAAAGCCAGTCGCACCAAGCCTTGAACACGGCCTCCGATCCGGCCGCAACCACCGATTTTCGCCAGACCTCCCCAGCCCAGAAATCCGCGTCCTCGATTCTGCGCGAATAGCCTCCGCATTCCTGCAACATCAGCCAGCCAGCGGCGAAATCCCAGAGATACTGCCCACCATGCAGATAGAGGTCAAAACGCCCCGTCGCCAGATAGCACCAGTCAAGCGCAGCCGAACCCAGATTGCGCTGCGAGTGGTAGGGCGGCGTATGCGCCAGCATGCCTGCCATCGCTTTCGTTAGGCGCTTGAAGTCGATACTGGCCATCGCTTGCGCCAGTTCGCCCGCAGGACTCATCCAGGGCAACTTCTTGCCATTCAATGTCGCGCCGGCTCCGGCTTGGGCGATAAACATTTCCCCCAACGCCGGGGCATAGACCACCCCCAGCACCGGGCGCCCCCGCTCCAGATACGCCACTGAAATGGCAAAATGCGGCAAGCCCGCCACAAAATTGGATGTGCCGTCGATAGGGTCGACACACCACAATCCATCCGCACCCAAATCCCAGGCTTGGCGTTGCGCTTCCGGGCTCATCTCCTCGCCGACCAGCGGGCGAGCGGCAATTGCACGCAGCTCCCGCTGCAATGCCTCCTGCGCTTCCAGATCGGTTTCGGTCAAGACGCTGCCATCGGCTTTACGGGTGGAGGCAACGTTCATGAAGCGGGGCAGCACGACCTCGCGACCGACGCGTTCTACAGCCGCCGCCACGCGCGCCGGATCAGGGCGCGCCATCAAACCGCTTCAATCCACTTGATCGAACAGCCGATGGAGGGAATCTGATCTTGCGGGCCGCGCCCGGTTTCCGCTACCTGCTTCATCGCCTCGAACAGATCGCGACGTACACCTTCCGGCGCTGCCTCCTTGCGCGACTCGTCGAAGCGGCCACGGTATTGCAGCTCAAGATTTGCGTTGAAGCCGAAGAAATCCGGCGTACACACCGCGCCGTAAGCCTTGGCCACCGCCTGCGTTTGATCGATAACGTAAGGGAACGAAAAATCGAACTCCTGCGCGACCGCCTGCATGTGCTCGAACCCATCCTCCGGGTAATCGGTCGGGTCATTGGACATGATGCCGATGGCATTGACGCCCATCGCCTTCAATTCCTTGAGGTCGCGCACCAGGCGCGGACGAATCGCCTTGACGTAAGGGCAATGATTGCAGATGAACATCACCAGCGTCCCGTTGGGACCTTGTGCATCGGCCAGGCTGTACATCTTGCCGTCCACGCCGCGCAGTTTGAAATCGGGCGCTTTCCAGCCGAAATCGCAAATAGGGGTTTGCAAACTGACCATGAGCTTTCTCCTTTAGAATAATCCAATGATTTTAACACCCGACCCCGGCACATAATCCCATGAGCACATCGCGCTTTTTCTGCCCTACAAAAATCGGTCCAGGCAGCCAACTGGATTTGCCCGACAATGCGGCGCACCACGCCCATCGCGTTCTCCGCCTGAAGACAGGCGACGAGGCCATCCTGTTTAACGGCGATGGCCACGACTACCGTTGCGAACTGCTGCGCGTAGGCAAGGATGGCGTGACGGCAAAAGTCCTCGCGCAAAATGCGGTCGCCCGCGAATCCACATTGAATGTCACGCTGGCCCAGTGCATCTCTTCCAGCGATCGCATGGACTTCACGCTACAGAAATGCGTTGAACTCGGCATCCACTGCATCCAGCCGTTAGCGGCCGAACGCAGCGTCGTCAAGCTGAACGGTGAGCGCGCGGAGAAGCGCGTGCAGCATTGGCAAAACGTCGTCATTTCCGCTTGCGAACAAAGCGGGCGCGCCGTCGTTCCGGAAGTCCTGCCTCCCTTGCCGCTGGCGCACTGGCTGGCGCAATCGCTGGATTTCTCCCTCAAACTGATGCTCGAGCCAACATCCGAGCGCCGCCTGCACGACCTCGTCCCGCCTCGCGGTCCAGTCTGCCTGCTGATCGGCTGCGAAGGCGGGTTTGCCCCTACCGAAATCACTATGGCGCAACAGTCCGGCTTTACCGGCATCCGGCTTGGCCCGCGCATTCTGCGGACCGAAACAGCGGGCCTCGCCGCCCTGTCCAGCCTGCAAACCCTCTGGGGCGACTTCTAACCCCGCCCCCCTGCCGACCCGATCGGCCTTACCCGTCGCTCGCCCGTCGCGGCGCACGGCCCGCATCACGCCTTCCAATGCAAATAATCTATCAAAACGTTTTAAACAATCAATTTGTTTAATTGATTGAGAATTTTTAACATGCTTACGACGTCACCGCCATGACGCCACACCCTAAAGGAGCGTGACATGAGTACCTCATATGTAACCCCGCTGACCGCGCTGCTGATCGACTGGCTCGCGGTCTACGCCCAAGCCCACTGACCATCCAACCCAAACAAGGAGCGAACGATGAGTAAACAGAAATTGACCACCGCCGCCGGCGCCCCGGTGCCGGACAACCAGAACACGATGACCGCCGGTCCGCGCGGACCGGTCTTGCTGCAGGACGTATGGCTGCTCGAAAAGCTGGCCCATTTCGACCGCGAGGTGATCCCCGAACGCCGCATGCATGCCAAAGGCTCGGGCGCCTACGGCACTTTTACCGTAACCCAGGACATCACGCACTACACTCGCGCCAAGATCTTTAGCCAGATTGGCAAAAAGACCGAACTTTTCGCACGTTTCACCACGGTTGCCGGCGAACGCGGCGCCGCGGATGCCGAACGCGACATTCGCGGCTTCGCAGTCAAGTTCTACACCGAGGAAGGCAACTGGGATCTGGTCGGCAATAACACGCCGGTCTTCTTCCTGCGCGACCCGCTCAAATTCCCGGATCTGAACCACGCCGTCAAACGCGACCCGCGCACCAATATGCGCAGTGCGCAGAACAACTGGGATTTCTGGACCTCGCTGCCTGAGGCGCTGCATCAGATCACCATCGTGATGTCGGACCGTGGCATTCCGGCCAGCTACCGTCACATGCATGGTTTCGGCAGCCACACCTTCAGTTTCATCAATGCGGATAACGAACGGTTCTGGGTGAAGTTCCATTTCCACTGCCAGCAAGGCATCAAGAACCTGACCGACGCGGAAGCGGAAGCGATCATCGGCAAGGACAGGGAAAGCCACCAGCGCGACTTGTTCGAGGCCATCGAAAACGGCGACTTCCCCAAATGGACACTGTATGTACAGATAATGCCGGAGAGCGACGCGTCCAAGGTGCCCTACAATCCGTTCGACCTCACCAAGGTGTGGCCGCACAAGGATTACCCGCTGATTGAGGTGGGCGTCATGGAACTCAACCGCAACCCGCAGAACTTCTTCGCCGAAGTGGAGCAATCGGCATTCAATCCGGCAGCCGTAGTCCCGGGAATCAGCTTCTCGCCGGACAAGATGCTGCAGGCACGCCTGTTCTCCTATGGTGATGCACAGCGGTACCGGTTGGGCGTCAACCATCACCAGATTCCGGTAAACGCGCCCAAATGCCCGTTCCATAGCTACCATCGCGACGGCGCCATGCGCGTGGATGGCAACCATGGCGGCACTATAGGCTACGAGCCCAACACCAAGAGCGAATGGCAAGAGCAGCCGGATTTCCGCGAGCCGCCGCTTTCGGTCGAAGGTGCGGCCGACCACTGGAACCACCGCGAGGATACGGATTACTTCTCTCAAGCCGGCAACCTGTTCCGGTTGATGTCGGCGGACGAACAGCAGCGCCTGTTCGAAAATACCGCCCGCTCCATAGGGGGTGCATCGGCAGAGGTGCAGGAACGCCATATCGCCCACTGCACCCAGGCCGATCCGGCCTATGGCGCAGGGGTGGCAAAAGCACTTGCCCTCGGTCGCTAAGACCCTGCCCGCCCCTTGGGGCGGGCACCCTCAACCATTCATCAAAATTTGCAATATTAGTACAAAAAAAATAAAATATTGCTTTAAAAGCATATTCAAGGGAACCTCATGCCACTCGGTGTCGCCATTCGCAAACGCCGCAAGGCGCTCGGCTTTACGCTGCAGCAACTCGCCGCCCGCATCGACGCCGACAGCGGCAACCTTTCGCGCATCGAACGTGGCGAGCAGGGGCTCTCCGAAGCCATGCTCAGACGCCTGTGTACCGCTCTGGACTGCACCCCGGCCTTTCTCTACGCCCAGGCCGAAGCTGCCGCAGGCGCCTCCGCCCAAGCCGGACCACGCCTCAGCTTGGTGCAACCGCAGGAATTCGTCGGCTGGTTCCGCTCGGTAGCGCCCTATATCCACGCCTTCGGCGGCCGCACCTTCGTCATCGCCTTCGGCGGTGAAGTCGTTGACGACGGCCAGTTCGTCGCGCTGTCGCACGACCTCAACCTGCTCGCCAGCCTGGAAGTGCGGCTGGTACTGGTTCACGGCTCGCGCCCGCAAATCGAATCCCGCTTGAAGCGCGCCAAGCTCGAAACCCGGCTGGTCGGCGGCCTGCGCGTCACCGACGACGAAGCAATGGAGGCAGTGAAGGAGGCCAATGGCGCGGTGCGCGTGGAAATCGAGGCGCTGCTGTCCATGGGCCTGATCAATTCCCCGATGGCGGGCTCGGATATCCGCGTGGCCAGCGGCAACTTCGTTACTGCCCGCCCGATGGGCGTACGCGATGGCGTCGATCTGCAGCATACCGGCGAAGTACGCAAGATCGATGCCGACGGCATCCGCAAACGCCTCGACGACGGCGAGCTGGTACTGTTGTCGCCGCTCGGCTATTCCCCTACCGGAGAGGCCTTCAACCTGACCCTGGAAGACGTTGCGGTCAATACCGCCATCGCGCTGGATGCGGACAAGCTGATTTTCCTGATGGACACCCCCGGGGTCACCGACCACGCCGGTGAGCTGCTGCGCGAAATGACCGCCAGCGAGGCGCAGGAATTATTGCGCGATGCGCATAATTTACCCGAAGACGTTTCCTACTACCTGCCAGGCGCGGTGCGCGCCTGCCACGACGGCGTCGCCCGCACGCACCTGATCACCCGGCATGCCGACGGCGCCATTCTGCAAGAGCTGTTCACGCATGACGGCATCGGTACCATGGTCACGGAAATGCCGCTGGAATCGATGCGCAGAGCGGAAATCGGCGATCTCGGCGGACTGCTCCAGTTGATCGAGCCGCTGGAAGCGGAAGGTATCCTGGTGCGGCGCGGACGCGAGCGACTGGAAATGGAAATCGACCACTTCTACGTAATGGAGCATGACGGCCTCATCATCGGCTGCGCGGCACTCTACCCGTTTCCGGACGAAAGCAAGGCCGAGCTCGCCTGCATGGCGGTCAGCCCGTCGTTCCGGCGCGGCGGCCGCGGCGACCGGCTGCTCAAGTACAGCGTGGAGGTCGCCAAGAAGCGGGGCATCAAGACCCTGTTCGTACTCACCACGCGTACCGAGCACTGGTTCATCGAGCGTGGCTTCGTCGAGGCCGGCATCGAGACCCTGCCCCAGGCGCGGCAGCAGCTCTACAATTACCAGCGCCGCTCCAAGGTCTTCGTGAAGCAGCTGTAGACCGCGCGGGTCGCAATACGCCGCACACCTGTGCGGGACTTGCAATCCGCGAAAGCATCCCCACTATCCAGTCGTTACCCCACTGGAACTGTCATGGAACAATATCACGGCACTACCATCCTCTCCGTCCGCCGCGGCAACCACGTCGCGATGGGGGGAGACGGGCAGGTCACGCTCGGCAACATCGTCGTCAAGGCCAGCGCGCGCAAGGTGCGGCGCCTGTACAACGGCAATATCCTGGCCGGGTTCGCTGGCGGCACGGCGGACGCTTTCACCCTGTTTGAGCGCTTCGAAGCCAAGCTGGAAAAGCATCAGGGCAACCTGCTGCGCAGCGCGGTCGAACTGGCCAAGGACTGGCGCACCGACCGCATGCTGCGCCGGCTGGAAGCGATGCTGACCGTAGCCGACAAGGAATCCTCGCTCATCATCACCGGCAACGGCGATGTACTGGAACCCGAGTTCGGCCTGCTCGCCATCGGCAGCGGCGGCGCTTACGCCCAGGCGGCAGCGCGCGCCTTGCTGGAGCATACCGAACTGGCGCCGGCTGAAATCGTCAAACAATCGCTGACGATCGCGGCGGACCTCTGCATTTACACGAATCAGAATCACATTATCGAAACGCTGGATTAAGCCCGGGATATCACCGCAGCGCCTCCGGAAACGAGCCAACACCATGAGCCAAATGACCCCACATGAAATCGTCCACGAACTCGACAAGCACGTCGTCGGACAATCCGCCGCCAAACGCGCCGTCGCCATCGCACTGCGCAATCGCTGGCGCCGCAGCCAGGTCGACAATCCGATGCGGCAGGAAATCAAGCCGAAAAACATCCTGATGATCGGTCCGACCGGCGTCGGCAAAACCGAAATCGCACGCCGCCTGGCGCGACTCGCCAATGCGCCGTTCATCAAGGTGGAGGCCACCAAGTTCACCGAGGTAGGCTATGTCGGCAAGGATGTCGACTCCATCATCCGCGACCTTGCCGAGATGGCCGTCAAGCAACTGCGCGAGCAGGACATGGAAAAGGTGAAGGTCCGCGCCCAGGACGCCGCGGAAGACCGCATCCTGGATATATTGCTGCCACCGGCACGCCGCTACGGCGACGAGGCAGCGCATACCGACGATTCCGAAACTCGACAGAAATTCCGCAAGATGCTGCGCGAAGGCGAGCTGGACGAGAAAGATATCGATATCGAGCTGGCAACCTCGACCGCACACATGGAAATCTTTGCGCCACCCGGCATGGAAGAGCTCACCAGCCAGATCCAGAACGCCTTCCAGGGGCTGGCCGGCAGCCGCCACAAAACCCGCAAGCTCAAGATTGGCAAAGCGCTCCAACTGCTGACCGAAGAGGAAGCCGCCAAGCTCATCAACGACGACGACATCAAACTGCGCGCCGTACAGAGCGTGGAGCAGAACGGCATCGTATTCATCGACGAACTCGACAAGATCACCAGCCGTTCCGAGACGAGCGGTGCCGACGTTTCCCGCCACGGCGTGCAGCGCGACCTGCTACCGCTGATCGAGGGCACTACCGTCACCACCAAGTACGGCATGATCAAGACCGATCACATCCTGTTCATCGCCAGCGGCGCCTTCCATCTGGCCAAGCCCTCCGACCTGATCCCCGAATTGCAGGGGCGCCTGCCCATCCGCGTCGAACTCGACTCGCTGTCGGTAGAAGATTTCGAACAAATCCTGACGGGAACCGATGCCTGCCTCACGCGCCAATACAAGGCACTACTGGATACGGAAGGTATTAGCCTGGAGTTCAAATCCGATGCGGTGCGCCGCATCGCGGAGATCGCCTGGCAGGTCAACGAACGCACCGAGAATATTGGCGCTCGCCGGTTGCATACCGTCATGGAGAAACTTCTGGAAGAACTTTCTTTCGAGGCCGATAGACAGCACAACACCACCTTCGCCGTGGATGCTGCCTACGTGAATGACCGCCTGCAAGCATTGGCGCAGGATGAAGACCTGTCGCGCTACGTGCTTTAATTAAGATAAAGTTATCCTTATTTTAAAAACCCTGCTATACTTCCTTTCGTGACCCATTGGTTCACACAGTAAAGTATCTCCTCCCTGAGCGGCCGAAAGGCCGCTTTTTTTATTTTTATCTATTCTCCACTTGAAATTCTAATAACGAACCATATTTTCTGATTAACAGACGTTAACACCTTGATTTTAATTATGCGAAAGGAGAATAAAATGGCCAATGTTACCCGTTTCGACCCCTTCCAGATCATCGACCCGTTCGGCAGCGCAGATCCGTTCGATGACGTATTCAAGGGGTTTTTCCGCCCGGTTCGTCCGGAAAACCAGCAACCCGTTCAGATCCGGATGGATGTAAAGGAAAACGAGCTAGGTTATGCCGTGCATGCCGAAATCCCCGGGGCGAAGAAAGAGGATATTCATGTCACCATCGACGGCAATCAGGTGTCGATCAGTGCGGAAGTAAAACAGGAAAAGGAAGTGAAGGAAGGCGAGAAAGTCCTGCGCTCCGAACGCTATTACGGCAAGGTCGCCCGCAGCTTCACACTAGGCAGCGACGTCGACGAAACTGCGGCGCAAGCCAAATACGACAACGGCGTGCTGGAGCTGACGCTGCCGAAAAAGGCTGCTGCTTCCGCCAAGAAGCTGACCATTAACTGACGGATTACCCGAACATCTCCTCCAGGCGGCTGCAAAGCCGCCATTTTTTTATCTTACCAAAGAGGAATGATCGACCACAGGCGCTAGTCGATGATTTCCAGCCAGTGACACACTGGCAACCCGGCATGGTCAGCCAAGTGCACAATACAACCGATATTCGCCGAGACGATCACTTCCGGGCTTGCTGCATTCAGCGCCCGCAGCTTGTCTTGCCGCAGTTGCTCGGACATTTCCGGTTGCAGCAGCGCATACGTGCCGGCAGCCCCACAGCAGAGATGCGCATCGGCAACCGGAACCAACTCATGTCCCAAGCGGCGCAGGATATCCTCCACCAGGCCAGGTAGTTTTTGCCCATGCTGCAGCGTACAAGGGGGATGGTAGGCCACACGCCGTTTTCTGCCCGCCAGACAACTAAGATCCTCCGCCTGCAGGATTTCGCCGATATCTTTCGTCAGTGCGGAAATGCGTGCGGCCTTCTCTGCATATGCGGAATCGCCCTGCAAATAATATCCGTAGTCCTTGAGCTGGACACCGCATCCGCTCGCGGTCGCAACGATAGCCTCTGCGCCCGCTTCGACCTGCGGCCACCAAGCGTCGATATTGCGCCGCATGAAGTCCCGCGCCTCTTCCGGCGCCACCAGATGCTGGCTGATCGCGCCGCAACAGCCGGCGCCTCGACTGCGGATCAGGCTGATGCCAAGCCTGTCCAGCACGCGCGCGGCGCCGGCGTTGATATTGGGTGCCAGCGCCGGCTGCACACAGCCATCCAGCACTAACATGCGCCTGGCGTGGCGCGCCGGCGGCCATGTTACCGCCGCCTGACGCCCTGGAATCTTGCCTGCCACGCTGGCAGGCAGTAATGGTTTCAACACGCGGCCCACACGCAGCAATCCTTTGAACAAGGCGGGGCGCGGCAGCGTTTTGCGCAGCATGTAGCGCACCACGCGCTGCGGCCATGAGCGCTGAATTTTCTGCTCGGCCACCTCGCGGCCGATATCCAGCAGACGCCCGTATTCCACGCCGGAAGGACAGGTGGTTTCGCAATTGCGACAGGTCAGGCAGCGATCCAGATGCAGCAGCGTGCCGCCCCCGGCATCGTCGCCTTCGAGCATCTGCTTGATCAGATAGATGCGTCCGCGCGGACCGTCCAGCTCGTCGCCGCGCAACTGGTAAGTCGGGCAAGTCGCGTTGCAGAAGCCGCAATGCACACACTTGCGCAGCACGGCATCGGCCTCGCGGCCCTGCGGGGTTGCCAGGAATTCGGGTGCCAGTCGGGTTTGCATATTTACATCCGACCCGTATCAAAAACCCCGCTGGGGTCGAATGCCGCGCGTATGCGCTGGTGCAACTCAGCCATCGGGACCGATAGCGGGGTAAACGCCTCGGTGATCGGCAGGTGGCTGCGAAACAAGGTCGCATGACCGCCCGCACGTCTGGCCAGGTCGCGCATGGTAGCCGCCGGCAGCGCGCTTTCGTACCAGCGCACGCTTCCGCCCCACTCGATCACAGGCTGGCCGGGATCGGTGAAGACGCGGCTGGTCGAAGGCACGGAAACGCGCCAGAGCGGGCGCAACGCGAAATCCGGCATGGTTTGCTCGCGCACCGACAGCCAGAATGCGGCGCTATCGGGAATTCTTTCGCCACCGATTTTCTGCATCGCCGCATATACGGCGCTGTCGGTGCCGGAAAAACGGGCATACAGGCATCCGGCGCGCCAGAGTGTGGCCGAGAGCGGCAAAGGCGATGCCGCCCAGCGATTCATGGTCTCCACGGCCATATCGGCAGGCATTTCCAGCATCAGGGTGCTCTCGCTTTCCGGGCAGGGCAGCACCTTGAGCGAGACCTCCAGCAGCAGCCCCAGCGTTCCCAGAGAACCGGCCATCAGGCGCGACACGTCATAGCCGGCCACATTCTTGATCACCTGCCCGCCGAACCGCAGCACCTGGGCCCGCCCATCCATCATCTTGACGCCCAGTACCGCGTCGCGCACGGCGCCCGCGTAGGCACGGCGCGGGCCGGACAATCCGGATGCGATGCATCCGCCAACTGTAGCCCCGGGGCCGAAATACGGCGGCTCGAACGCCAGCATCTGGTTGTTTTTCGCGAGCTGGGCTTCGACCGCCGCCAACTGCGTACCGGCCCGCACGGTCAGCGTCAGCTCACGCGGCTGGTAGTCGACAATGCCGCTGTAACCAGAAACTTCCAGCGTTTCCGCCTGCACTGCATTGCCGTAGAAATCCTTGCTGCCGCTGCCGCGAATCGACAGCCGCCGCCCCGTGGCCGCGGCCTGTCGAACATGATCGGCGCATTCCTGCAGCCATTGCTCGTGGATATTCATCAAAATCTCGGCAAATCGGAATGCGGAAGTGCGCCGTGATGGACATGCATCGCCCCCAGTTCCGCACAACGGTGCAGCGTCGGCACGGCCTTGCCGGGATTGAGCAGGCGAGCCGGGTCAAAGGCATCCTTCAGCGCATGGAATAGCGCAAGCTCCGCTTCGCCGAACTGCACGCACATCTGATTGAGTTTTTCGACCCCCACACCGTGTTCGCCGGTAATAGTACCGCCCACGGCGATACAGGTTTCCAGTATGCGCCCTCCCATTTCCTCGGTTTTCTCCAGTTCACCCGGCCGGCTCGCATCGTACAGGATGAGGGGATGCAGATTACCGTCGCCGGCATGGAAGACGTTGGCGACCGGCAATCCATATTCCTGCGAAAGCTTGCCAATCTGCACCAGCACCTCCGGCAACCGCCCACGCGGAATGGTACCGTCCATGCAGTAGTAATCGGGCGAAATCCGGCCGATGGCGGGAAACGCGGCCTTGCGCCCGGCCCACAGCCGTGCGCGCTCCTCATCGTCCAGTGCAGTGCGGATTTCCGTCGCACCGCAGGACTTCGCGACTTCATAGACGATGCGAATGCCATCGGATACCTCTTCGTTGACGCCGTCCACCTCCACCAGCAGCAACGCCTCCGCCCCTACCGGATAACCAGCATGGACATAATCCTCCGCCGCCTGGATGGCAAGCCGGTCCATCATTTCCAGACCGGCCGGCAAAATGCCCGCGGCAATGATTCGTCCGACGGCGACGCCGGCACGCTCGACGCTGTCGAATGCCGCCAACAACACTTGCGCCCGCTCCGGCTTGGGCAGCAGGCGTACCGTAATCTCGACGATCACCGCCAGCATGCCTTCAGAGCCTGTCATCAGCGCCAACAGGTCGTACCCGGGCGCATCCAGCGCCTGACTGCCCAGCGTCAGGATATCGCCCTCGATCGTGATCGCGCGCACTTCCAGGATGTTGTGCACCGTGAGGCCATATTTGAGGCAATGCAGCCCACCGGAATTTTCGGCGACGTTGCCGCCGATGCTACAGGCGATTTGCGAGGACGGGTCCGGGGCGTAGTACAAGCCATAGGGTGCGACAGCTTGTGAAATGGCCAGGTTGCGCACGCCTGGCTGGACACGGGCACTACGGGCCAATGGATCTATGGCGAGTATGCGATTGAGTCGCGCCAGCGACAGCAGCAAGGCGTGATCGATCGGCAGCGCTCCGCCGGAAAGCCCTGTGCCATGGCCACGCGCGACTACCGGCACCTGATGCCGGCGGCACAGATCGAGTACCGCGGCGATTTCCGCTTCCGTACGCGGCAAAGCCACGGCCGGCGGACGGCGTCGGTAAGCGGAAAGCGCATCGCACTCGTACGGGGCGAGATCCTCGGGCGCGGTCAGCAGGCCGTCATGCGGCAGCAGGGGGCGTAATTGTTCTAGAAAGTCCGCAGGCAGGGCAGACATAATTTTTATCCTGCGCTCAACAGGCAGCCTGGGGCATTACCAGAATCGCGCGAAAATCATTCACATTGGTCAGCGTCGGGCCGGTCACCACCGCATCGCCCAGGGCCGAGAAAAATCCATGCCCGTCATTATCATCCAAACTGGCCTGGGCTTGAACTCCAATTTCCCGCGCACGTGCGAGCGTGTCGGGATACAACAGCGCCCCGGCGATTTCTTCCATGCCATCCACCCCATCGGTATCGCCGGACAGCGCGTAGATGCGGGGATGGCCGTTCAAAGCCAGCCCCAGCGCCAGCAGAAACTCGACATTGCGCCCGCCGCGCCCATGGCCGCGCACGGTAACCGTGGTTTCACCGCCGGACAGCAGCACGCACGGGAGCGCGTTTTCGTTTGCGATACGCAAAGCCGCCCGCCCCATTTCCGCACCGACGATACGTGCCTCGCCTTCGACCGAGTCACCGAGGATCAAGGGCTGCACACCATGCTGTCGCGCGACCTCGGCCGCCGCCTTCAGGGCGGAACCTGGCGTTGCAATCAGATGGAATGCATGCGTCGGCAGCCGCGTATCGTCCGGCTTCACCGACTCCCCGCGTCCACTTTCCAGAAGATGGCGCACCGCAACTGGCACGTCAATCCGGTAGCGGGCGAGCACGGCCAAGGCATCCGCACAGGTCGTACCATCCGCCACAGTGGGGCCGGATGCAATATCGGCGGGACAGTCTCCTGGCACATCGGATATGGCAAGAGTAATTACCTGCGCAGGCGCACACGCTGCAGCCAAACGCCCGCCCTTGATCGCGGACAAGTGGCGCCGTACGCAGTTTATCTCGCTTATGGAGGCACCCGACCGCAGCAGGCTTGCGCTGATAGCGCGCTTGTCCTGCAGCGCAATGCCCTCCAGCGGCAAGGGCAGTAACGAGGAACCGCCGCCGGAAAAGAGGCCGATGACCAGATCGTTCCGGGTCAGTCCGGAAGCCGCATCCAGCATGCGGAATGCAGCCGTCATACCGGCGGCATCCGGCACCGGGTGCCCCGCCTCGACGATTTCGATCTGCCGGCAAGGCACCGCATGCCCATAACGCGTCACGACGAGACCTTCCAGACGATCGGGCCAATGCTGCTCCAGCACCTGTGCCATCGCAGCGGAGGCCTTGCCCGCCCCCAGCACTAGCGTTCGACCTCCGGGCGCTGGCGGGATAAAAGGCGGCAGGCACCGCTTCGCCTGTGCCGATGCAATGGCGGCATCGAACATCGCACGCAACAGTTTTTCCGGGGCCAGCATGGCGCTATTTTCCACAAGTTGCACTGAGATCGCCACTACCCGGCCGAACATCCAAGGCCGGGGAAACTGGTCATTTCGCCGGGCTTTTCGTATAGAATCGCCTCATTCAGACCAGCTTCCGACAGGATAGTAAATGCTCACCAAGACATCTGCCGCCCAGAAGGCCCAGACACTGGCCGAGGCGCTTCCTTACATCAAGCGTTTCTTCGACAAAACCATCGTCATCAAATACGGCGGCAATGCGATGACCGACCCGCAATTGCAGGACTCTTTCGCTCGAGATGTGGTGTTGCTCAAGCTCGTCGGCATGAATCCAGTCATCGTGCACGGCGGCGGCCCGCAGATCAACGATCTGCTCGATCGCCTGGGCAAAAAGGGCCAATTCATCCAGGGCATGCGCGTTACCGATGCGGAAACCATGGACGTGGTGGAAATGGTGCTCGGCGGCGCCGTCAACAAGGACATCGTCAACCTGATCAACCGCCATGGCGGCAAGGCCGTCGGCCTCACCGGCCAGGACGGCGCCTTCATCCGCGCGCGCAAGCTGCTGATGGAAAGCAAGGATGCGCCGGGCGAATTCATCGACATCGGCCAGGTCGGCGATATCACTTCCGTCGACCCGACCATCATCTCGTTTCTCGACAGCGGCGACTTCATCCCGGTGATCGCGCCGATCGGCGTCGGTCCGGAAGGGGAAACCTACAACATCAATGCCGACGTCGTCGCCGGCAAACTGGCGGAAATTCTCGGGGCGGAAAAGCTCATCCTGCTGACCAACACGCCCGGCGTGCTGGACAAGGAAGGCGTGCTGCTCACCGGGCTCACGCCCAGGCAGATCGACGAAATGGTGGCCGACGGCACGCTGTCCGGCGGCATGCTGCCCAAGATCAGCTCGGCGCTGGATGCCGCCCGCAGCGGCGTCAAGTCGGTCCACATCATCGACGGCCGCGTCGAGCATGCCCTCTTGCTGGAAGTGTTGACCGACGAAGGCGTCGGCACGCTGATTCGCGCAAAATGATGCGGATGGCGCCCCTTGCTCCTGATCTCGGCGGCGCCTTGTGACCGAAGCGCATCCCCATGAGCAACGCCGTTGCTGGATTTTCGATCTCGACGACACGCTGCACAATGCCAGCGCGCATATTTTCCCGCACATCAACCGCAGCATGACGGAATACCTGATGACGCACCTGGAAATGAGCGAAGAAGAGGCTTGCGCGTTGCGCCGCGAATACTGGCATAAATACGGCGCCACCTTGCACGGCCTGATGCGGCATCACGGCACCGACCCGCACCATTTCCTGCACCATACCCACCAGTTCCCCAATCTCGCCACGATGGTCTTGCAGGCACGCGGCTTGCGCAGCGTGATCCGACATCTGCACGGCCGCAAGGTGGTGTTTACCAACGCCCCCGGGGCCTATGCCGAACAGGTGCTGCAATTGTTGAACATCCGAGACCTGTTCGAGACCCTGTTCAGCATCGAATCGACCCGCTTCCATCCCAAACCTGCCACCAGCGGCTTTCTACGCTTGCTCAAACTCTTGCGTACCAAGGCCGAGCGCTGCGTCATGGTGGAAGACAGCCTGCCCGCGCTCAAAACCGCCAAACGGCTGGGCATGAAAACGATTTATATAAACCCCGCACCCAGGAGTCCGAGTTATGTCGATGTCCGCATCGCTTCGGTCCTGAGCCTTCCCCATATCCGACTCTGAGGTCCCCCATGGCAACCAAACCCGGTGAACGCAAGCAGCAGATTCTGGAAACCCTGGCCAAGATGCTGGAATCCCCGAAACGGGAGAAAATCACCACGGCCGCACTTGCAGCCAAGCTCGATGTTTCCGAAGCGGCGCTCTACCGTCATTTTGCCGGCAAGGCGCAAATGTTCGAAGGGCTGATCGAATTCATCGAGCAAAGCCTGTTCGGCCTCGTCAACAAGATTACGACCGAAGAACAGGAAGGGCTCAAACAGGTGCGCCGGATACTGACGGTCATGCTATTGTTCGCGGAGAAAAACCCCGGCATGACGCGCGTGCTGATCGGCGATGCCCTGGTCAACGAAGACGAGCGGCTGCAGGTTCGCATCAACCAGCTCTTCGACCGGGTCGAATCAACGCTGAAACAAAGCCTGCGCATCGCCGAAACGCAGAGCGGGCGCAAGCTCAACCCGGAGGCTCAGGCCAATCTGCTAATCTGCTTTGTGATCGGCCGCTGGCAGCAATTCGCCAAGAGCGGCTTCAAGCGCAAGCCGATGGAGTTCGTGCACGAACAGCTGACGCTACTGTATGGATTGGAGGAATAGTCAGGAGTGAGCCCAAATGGCCAGTCTATTGCTTAGCAGATATTTGGGTCTGCCGGTTTGCACGGCAAGCCTGCTGTTGTCGACGCCGGCGCAAGCGCTCGCAGCGGCGGACCTGCCCCCGCAGGCTGAAATCGCCGTCTCGGGCATCCTGCTTGACGACCCGGGCAGCGCCAAGGCTCCGTTCGGCGCCCCGCCGCGCCTCGACGACCCGGACAGCGACAATCCCAAGGCATTTTTCTGCAACCGCGACGATTCCGAGCGCCTGACCCTGGTCTATCACGAAGGCGATATTGCCAATACGGTCAGCGAACTGCGCGTCGAACGCGTCGAAACCCGCTACATCGATTGCGCGCACCCCGCCAGCGCGATGGATCATTTCATTTCGGGCAAAGGCATCCAGCTTGGCATGACGCTGGAAGCGGTTGCCCAGATTCTCGGCAAAAATTTCAAGGAGCATGCCGAGCTGGGCGAAATCGTCATCAGCTACCGCATCGAAAATGCCAAGACTTCGGATTTCCTGCAGCTTCACGACGCGCCCTCCTACTACGGGCAATACCATTTCCGGAATAACCGGCTCGTCAAATTCGACTTCGGCTTCGAGTACCCTTACTGACGGCCACGCAACAGCCCGCGTTCGGCAAACGACAATGCGCAGTTCCCGGCAATCACGAAGTGATCCAGCACCCGCACGTCGACCAACCCCAACGCCTCCTGCAACGCCTGAGTGAGCAGTTCATCCGCCCGGCTCGGTTCGGCCACGCCGGAAGGATGGTTATGCGCAAAAATCACGGCAGCGGCATTGTGATGCAGCGCACGCCGCACCACCTCGCGCGGGTATACGCTGGTTTGCGTCAGCGTCCCGGCAAACAGCTCCTCCTGTGCGATCACGCGATGTTGTGCATCCAGGAACAGCACCACGAAAATTTCGCGTGTCAGCCCACCCAGCTTGAGGCAGAGATAATCGCGCACCTGTTGCGGCGAGGACAGTACATCGCGCTGCCGCATTTGTTCGGTCAAGGCTCGCCGTGCCATTTCGAAAACCGCCTGTATCTGCACGAACTTGCTGTCACCCATGCCGTTGACGGCAGTCAGCGCGGCGCGCTCGGCATTGAAAATGCCGTTAAGGCTGCCGAACTCCGCCAGCAGATCGCGCGCCAAGTCCACCGCACTCTTGCCAACTACCCCGACACGCAAAAAAATCGCCAGCAACTCGGCATCGGACAGCGCCTGCGGCCCCTGGCTCAATAATTTCTCGCGCGGACGCTCGCCTGCCGGCCAATCGGTGATCGCCATGGTTCTACCTCCCTTTCAGCCAGCCAATCTCGCGCGCCGTCGCAGGACCGATCAAGGTATCCGGCAAAGCGGCGGGAATCTCCGCCTCCGTGGCAGATTGGGGAATACGTCCCGCCATCAGTTCGGCGTACACCTGCGGATAGCGCGGCAGCTTGTCCGGCTCCGCATAGCCTTCGGGGAAAAGCGGCTGATTGGTGGCAAGGTCATACTTGTCGGTCGCGCCTACTGTATGCAGCAATTCATGCGCGATAATGACCTGATTCTGCGCTTCCGCACTTGCCTCTCCGTAGAGGTGGACGATCCCGACACGGCCTTTGCTCAAGGCGGTGGAATGCGGCAGGGCACCGCCCTTGCCGGGATCATGGTACAGCAGGTAGAGGCGGATTTTCGGGGTAACCGGCATGTCCGGGCTATGGCGCCACGCCCACCAGCGGAAACGCAGGCTCCACCCCATGGCTTCCGCCACCGAAGACGACCGGGGCGGCAAGGGCGGCACACCGGCAACCGGCGCCCCCAGGCGAATCGCAAAAGGCTGGTAGAGATTCCGGCCGTAGCGCTTCGCCTCGTCGGCAAAATATTCGCCCAACGGCTCGAATTGCGCCTGATTCAGCGTTTGGATATAGGCGGCAACGGCCACGCTGCCGTCTACATTGACCGGGTGCATGGCGACGTAGAGGTTGTCTTCCCACGCCAAGTCGTGCTCGCTTAGCCACGCCTGCTGGGCAACCGTCGCCAGCACCAGGAGCAACACGGCAATCCGAATTTTGCGCCACATGATTTGCGCCTCGTTGTTGTTGTTTTCTGCCATGCATCATACCCAGCCTGGGCAGGCACGCCAATCGTCATCGCCATGACACTGGCGTTCGTATAGAATGGAATCAATCAGTTAACAATCCACCTATGGCACTTTCCTCCATCAAACGTCTTCTGGTCGGCATTACCGGCGGCATTGCGGCCTACAAAGCCGCAGAACTGGTACGCCTGCTGGTAAAACAGGGCATCGACGTGCAAGTGGTCATGACCCAGGCCGCCTGCCACTTCATCACACCGGTAACGCTACAGGCGCTTTCCGGCAAGCCGGTGTTCACCGACCTGTGGGACGACCGCATCGACAACGGCATGGCGCACATCGAATTCTCGCGCGATGCGGATGCCATTTTGATTGCGCCGGCCAGCGCCGACTTTCTTGCCAAGATCACGCACGGCATGGCGGATGACCTGCTCTCCAACATTTGCCTGGCACGCTCCTGTCCGCTCTTGGTGGCCCCGGCAATGAATGTGCAAATGTGGGAAAACCCCGCAACCAAACGCAATATCGCCCAACTAAAGCGCGACGGCATTCTGGTACTGGGCCCGGACAGCGGCAGCCAGGCCTGCGGCGACACCGGCATGGGGCGCATGCTGGAACCGGAATCCCTGCTCGAAGCCATCGAAGCCAGCCAGCAGCCCAAATTGCTGGCGGGGAAGAAGGTGCTCGTCACCGCCGGACCGACCTTCGAGGCGATCGATGCGGTGCGCGGCATTACCAACCTGAGCTCAGGCAAAATGGGCTACGCCATTGCGCGCGCCGCCTCCGAAATGGGCGCGGCGGTCACCCTGGTCAGCGGTCAAACTTGTCAGAAGCCACCTCAAGGCGTCCATGTCCTCGATGTTGTCAGCACGCAGCAAATGCTGACGGCCGTCATGGACCATCTCGAAGGACAGGATATTTTCATCGCCGTCGCCGCCGTCGCCGACTACTATGTGCTCAACCCCAGCGAGCAGAAAATCAAGAAGGATGCCCATATCCTGACGCTTGAACTGGCGCCCAATCCCGACATCCTCGCCAACGTGGTCAACCTGCCCAATCCGCCCTTTTGCGTCGGTTTTGCCGCAGAGAGCGAGAACCTGTACGAATTTGCCGAGCTCAAGCGCCGACGCAAGAACCTGCCGCTGCTGGCGGCCAACCTGATCCAGGACGCATTCGGCGGCGACGACAACGAGCTGGTCCTGCTGGATGACAAGGGCGCACATCCATTGCCGCGCGCGCCCAAGTTGGTATTGGCGAGACAACTGCTCAAACATGTCGCCGACATGCACAAGGAAGCGAGCGCCTCCTCTCCTACCCCTACACTTACGGAAAAGTCATGAGCATCAAAGTTGATCTGAAAATCCTGGACCCGCGGCTGCACAACCATCTGCCCGCCTATGCTTCCGCCGGTGCTGCCGGCCTGGATCTCCGCGCCTGCATCGAGCATGTGATGACGCTTCACCCGGGTGAAACCGAGCTGATCCCCACCGGCATGGCGATCCACCTTGCCGACCCCGGCTATGCCGCACTGATCCTGCCGCGCTCCGGGCTCGGGCATAAGCATGGCATCGTTCTCGGCAATCTGGTGGGACTGATCGACTCCGACTACCAGGGACAGCTTTTCATTTCCTGCTGGAACCGCGGACGTACCTCCTTCATGCTGAGCCCGATGGAGCGCATCGCCCAGTTGGTCATCGTGCCGGTCGCGCATGCGGACTTCCGCGTGGTCGAGGATTTTGCTGCCAGCGAGCGCGGTGAGAACGGCTTTGGCAGTACTGGAAAGCATTGATTTTTGTTGAAAGTTTTACCGCTTTCGTGGTATAAAAGCGGTTTTTCGAAATTCGGAGAGCATCCATGGCACGCGTCTGTCAGGTAACCGGCAAAAAGCCGATGGTGGGCAACAACGTTTCCCACGCCAATAACAAGACCAAGCGCCGCTTCCTGCCGAACCTGCAGAACCGCAAGTTCTGGGTCGAGAGCGAGAACCGCTGGGTTAGCATGCGCATCACCAACGCCGCCCTGCGCACCATCGACAAGAACGGCATCGACGCCGTGCTGGCCGAAATGCGCGCCAACGGCGAAAAGATCTAAAAGGAGCCTATCATGCGTGAAAAGATCAAGCTGGAATCCAGCGCTGGTACCGGTCACTTCTACACCACGACCAAGAACAAGCGCACCATGCCGGAAAAGATGGAAATCAAGAAGTTCGATCCGGTCGCTCGCAAGCACGTGATGTACAAGGAAACCAAGCTGAAGTAATCAGCATCACTTGGTGGCCAATAAAAAAGCCCGCATTGTGCGGGCTTTTTGTTTTTCAGCTCCCAGCTTCAACCCGTCACAGAGCCGCTGATAATACGGACATCACGCTGCGGATAGGGAATCGCAATCCCATCGCGCTGGAATACGTGCCAGATTTCCAGGTACAGTGACGACTTCAGGCTGGTGGACCCCTCTTCTGGATCGGCAATCCAGAAGACCAATTGCAGGTCGATGCCACTTTCGCCGAAGCTCAGAATCTGCGCCTCCGGTCCGGGCTCGTCGAGAACCCGGCGATGACCGCGCGCAACCTCGAGCATCGCCGCCATGGCCTTTTCCAGGTTGCTCTCATAACTGATCTGCACCGGCAGGTAGACGCGCACACGGCGATCGGTAAATGAGTGGTTGATCACCGCCGTTCCGATCAGGGTTTCATTCGGAATCACCACCTCGGTGCCATCCAGCTTGCGCAATAGCAGGTAGCGCGACCGAATCTGGCTGACGACACCGTAATGCCCGTCAATCGTCATCACGTCACCCAGGTGCACGGATTCATCAAGCAGGATGATAAAACCGCTGACATAATTGCTGGCGATCTTCTGCAGCCCGAATCCAAGCCCGACGCCCAGAGCGCCACCAAACACCGACAGCAGGGTAATATCGAATCCCACTGCAGACAGCGCGGTCAGCACGCCCACAAGCGTCAACAGCACGCGCACCAGTTTGGTCAGCACAACGCGCAGATTCATATTGATGCGCTCGGCGCGCATCAGGCGGTTTTCCAGTATCCGACTAAGCCAGAGGGCAACCACCACGGTCACCGCGACGGTCAGCATGGCCTGGAACACCAGCAGAACGCTGATTCGGTTCTTACCGATATGGAAACTGATATCGTCGAGTGCCTGGACGACCTCTGGCAGGAAGCCAATGATATGCACGGCCACCAGCAACCACACCGCAACGGTTATGACCTTTTCCGCAGCATTGATCCAGGCGCTGGGTGTGAAGATGTAGCGCAGGGCGTAGACAGCAAGCCTCACCAACGCCATCGCAACCAGTAAACTGCAGGCCAGCGTCAATATATTGACCGGCTGCCAGTGGTGCAGCGCCAATTTGCCGAGATAGACAAATGCCAGCCAAGTCAGCGGAAACAAAACGCGCTTGATGCCACCGACACCCACCTGCCATGCTTCCGGCGCCTTATGTACCACATACCCCTGCACCAGACGGTTGACGCCCCAGGCAAGCAGCATCCCAGCTGCCAGCACGGCAATCTGGCCATAGGCTGCGGGGCCACTCAACTCCACCACAAGATTGTTCCAGAGATCACCCATAGAATGTCTTGCTAGATCAGGAACAGGGTCGCCAACCCCAGAAAGATAAAGAACCCGCCGCTATCCGTCACCGCGGTAATCATCACGCTGGAGCCAACCGCCGGATCACGGCCCAGCTTGGTCATGAACAGTGGAATCGCCACCCCCATCACCGCCGCAAGCAGCAGATTCAGCGTCATGGCGCTCATCATTACGAGGCCGAGCGCGGCATTGCGATAGAGCATGAATGCAACCAGTCCGAGCACACTCCCCCAGACCAGCCCATTGAGCAGCCCGACGCCTATTTCTTTCGAGAACAAGGTACGCATGTTGTGCGCACTTACCTGGCCGAGCGCTAGGCCGCGCACGATCATGGTGATCGTCTGATTTCCAGAATTCCCCCCTATGCCTGCCACAATCGGCATCAAAGCTGCCAATGCGACGATTTTCTGGATCGACCCCTCGAACAGGCCGATCACACGGGAAGCGACGAATGCAGTGATCAGATTGATAGCCAGCCATGTCCAGCGGTTTTGGATGGATTTCCAGACCGAGGCGAAGATGTCCTCCTCCTCACGCAAGCCGGCCAGCGACAGCACCTCGCTCTCCGATTCTTCGCGGATGAAGTCCATCACCGCATCCACTGTCAGCCTTCCGACAAGATTGTTGTTGGCGTCCACCACCGGCGCCGTCACCAAATCGTAACGCTCGAACGCCTGCGCAGCCTCACTGGCCTCCTCCACGGGATGGAATACCACCGCATCGTCCGCCATCACTTCGCCGACGCTGGTTTCCGGATCATTGACGACCAGCCGCTTAAGCGGCAGCACCCCACGCAAACGGTTGTCCCGATCCACGACGAATAGCTTGTCGGTATGGTCCGGCAACTTCCCCAAGCGTCGCAGATAACGCAGCACGACTTCGAGATTGATATCCTCGCGGATAGTCACGATATCGAAATCCATCAGCGCGCCGACGCTGTCTTCCGGATAGGACAATGCCGACTGCAAGCGCTGGCGATTCTGGAAATCCAGCGTGATCATCAGCTCCTGCAGCACGTCCTGCGGCAAGTCAGGGGCGAGATCGGCAATCTCGTCGGTATCGAGCTGTTCGGCAGCAGCCAGCAGCTCGTCGCTGTCCATTTCCGCGATCAGGGTTTGGCGGACAGCATCGGATACTTCCAGCAGAATCTCGCCGTCGCGCTCGGCTTTAACCAGATCCCAGACCTGCAGCCGCTGTTCTATCGGCAAGGCCTCCAGGATATAGGCAACGTCCGCCGGGTGTAGCTCATCCAGCTTTTTCTGCAGTGCAGCGAGATTCTGCTTATGCACCAGCGACTCGACGAGGGAATGCTTGGGCATATCCTGCTTGTGCACCAGTTCCTCCACAAGCCGCTGCTTGTTCAGCAAGTGAATGACCTGCTGCAGGTTTTCCTGCAAGCTTTCCTTGATTTGTTCGTTTTCAGCCATCTGCATCAAGCTCTATGTGTGAGTGCACCGCATGAAGTCGCATTTTATAAAAAACTCCAGCGCACGGAAGCCGACGGAGCTAAAATTCCCCGAATTTTGATCCCAGGCATCTGCATGAGACCCAGTTTGATTCTGTATGGCACTACTGGCTGCCATTTGTGTGACGAAGCCGAACAGCAGCTACGGCAAGTCGGCCTAACCTGGCAAGGCGTCGATATTGCTGACGATGACCTGTTGATGGAGCGCTACGGTACAAGTATCCCGGTATTGGTGCGCAATGACAATGGCGCCACGATCAGCTGGCCGTTTTTTACCGAGGATATCTTGCGCCTCATTAGCGAAGGCTAGCCAGGACAGCATTGCAGCAAGTCACCCACAGCGATTCCCAGTTGCTCGGCCGCACTGCCGGAATTTACCGCAATTTCCACCAGCCCAATACTGTTTTCGTACCAGAATGGAACTCCCGGCGATACTTGCGCAAAATAAGCACCATGCGGAAGGCGATAATCCCGGAATTTCAGCATCGAGGATTGCTCGATAGCGCCAGCAGGAATATCGCTTATCGCATTGCCATAATGATCAATATGAATAATCCTGCCTTGACCCGCTTCATCAAGCATTACGGCCAGACTCGGAGTTGCAGTCAAGGCCTCTTCCGGCAGGCTCCGCTTTTCCAGCATGGCAGCGATGGGAGCAAACAAATCGCGCCCATGAAAAGTGGAAGATAAGTCATCAGGACGCCATTCAATCTCCCAGTACCGTACATTGTTGGAACGCTGGGCAATAACCGAAAACAGGCCGTTGTCTGGCCCTACGTACCTGCGCCCATCGGCCTCCATCACAACCGCTCGGCGGAAACTGCCGACCCCGGGATCAACCACGCACAGCATGATCGCATCCTGCGGCACGTGTCCGGCTAGAGCCGCAAGCAGGTGGGCGCCGGCATGGATGTTAAACGCTGGCACATCGTGCATAAGATCCACGATCCTGGCCTCTGGCACACGTAGCAAGAGCGCGGCCTTCATCTGGCCAACATATATGTCAGCACTGCCAAAATCGGTGAAAAGCAGAATCATGCCGTAAGCTTAAAATAAAAAAGCCAGTCGGAGACTGGCTTTTTTTACATCCATTGGGCAGCTTATTCCGCCGCAACCGCCTCGACGGACGTGTCCGGGCGGTCGACAAGCTCGACCAGTGCCATGGGTGCATTGTCACCCACACGGAAGCCGCACTTCAGGATACGCAAGTAACCGCCGTTACGCGCCTGGTAGCGCGGACCCAACTCGTCGAACAGCTTAACGACGATGTCGCGATCACGCAGACGGTCGAAAGCAAGGCGACGGTTCGCTACAGTCGCTTTTTTGCTCAGCGTGATCAAAGGCTCTGCAACCTTGCGCAGTTCCTTTGCCTTGGGCAGCGTGGTTTTGATGATTTCATGACGCAACAGGGAGTTAGCCATGTTGCGCAGCATCGCTTGGCGATGGCTGCTGGTACGATTCAGTTTACGATTGCTTACGCGATGACGCATGGCATTACCCTCACAATTTTTCCAGGCCTACCGGGGGCCAATTTTCCAGTTTCATACCCAAGGTCAGGCCCTTGGATGCGAGAACATCCTTGATCTCGTTAAGCGACTTGCGGCCCAGGTTCGGCGCCTTCAACAGTTCGTTTTCAGTACGCTGGATCAGATCGCCGATGTAATAGATATTCTCGGCCTTGAGGCAATTCGCCGAGCGCACCGTCAACTCCAGATCGTCGACCGGACGCAGCAGCGTAGGATCCACCTGCGGAGCATGCTTGACTTCGACTTCAGCAGGAGTACCTTCCAGATCTGCGAACACGGCAAGTTGTCCCATCAGGATACGGGCCGCATCGCGGATCGCCTGCTCAGGATCAATCACGCCATTGGTTTCGACATCCATGACCAGCTTATCCAAGTCGGTACGCTGCTCAACGCGTGCGCTTTCAACGTGGTAGCTTACCTTGGTGATCGGGCTGAACAGTGCATCGACCATGATGGCACCAATCACGTGATCTTCATCGGAGTTCTTCTGACGCGCCGGCACGGGTTGATAGCCACGTCCCATTTCGATCTTGGCTTGCAGGCTAAGCTTGCCGCCCTTGGTCAAGCGAGCGATCACATGCCCCGGATTGACGATCTCAGCATCGTGACCGACTTCAAAATCGCCGGCGGTAACAATGCCTTCCTCGGACTTTTTCAGAGTCAGCGTTGTTTCGCTCTTGGAATGCAACTTCAGCGCAACACCCTTCAGGTTCAGAAGAATGTCGACAACGTCTTCCTGCACGCCATCCAGCGTCGAATATTCGTGTACCACGCCATCGATCTGCACTTCGGTGATGGCATATCCGGGGATCGAAGACAGCAGAACGCGGCGCAGGGCGTTACCCAGCGTGTAGCCGAAACCACGCTCCATCGGTTCGAGCGTAACCCGTGCACGGACGGGAGAGATCACCTCGACGTCGACGACGCGCGGCTTCAGATATTCTGTCGGACTGTTTTGCATGGTTATCCTTACGGTCCTCGCTATTACTTGGAATACAGTTCGACCACCAAGTGTTCGTTGATGGTGGACGGCAGTTCATCGCGTTGCGGCTTGGCCTTGAAAGTGCCCTTGAGCGCTTTCACGTCCATTTCCAGCCATTCCGGGAAACCGCGCTGCTCGGCGGCCTCGACTGCGGCCTTGATACGCAGTTGCTGCTTAGCGGCGTCGGAAACCTCGACCACATCGCCCGGCTTCACTTGGTAAGAGGGAATATTCACACGCTTGCCATTGACCTTGATGCTGTTGTGGCGAACGATCTGGCGTGCTTCGGTACGGGAACCGCCGAGGCCCATACGATAAGCGACATTGTCCAGACGGCTTTCAAGCAATTGCAGCAGATTTTCGCCAGTAATGCCTTTCTTGCGGTCGGCTTCGGCATAATAACCGCGGAATTGACCTTCCAGAATGCCGTAAATACGACGAATCTTCTGCTTTTCACGCAGCTGAACACCGTAGTCGGACAGACGGGAAGTACGCTTCTGACCGTGTTGGCCCGGAGCGAAGTTACGCTTTTCGATAGCACACTTGTCGGTGAAGCACTTCTCTGCCTTGAGGAAGAGCTTTTCGCCTTCGCGGCGGCACTGACGGCACTTGGGATCAAGGTTTCTAGCCAAGGTATTCTCCTTTTAGATCCGGCGCTTCTTGGGCGGACGGCAACCGTTATGCGGAACCGGGGTCACGTCGGTGATGCTGGTGATCTTGAAACCCACAGCATTCAGAGCGCGAACGGAAGATTCGCGGCCCGGACCCGGACCCTTGATGCGCACTTCCAGGTTCTTGACGCCGTACTCTTGTGCAGCCTTGCCTGCAGCCTCGGCAGCCACCTGAGCTGCAAACGGGGTGCTCTTGCGGGAGCCCTTGAAGCCGGCACCACCGGAAGTTGCCCAGGACAATGCGTTGCCCTGACGGTCGGTGATGGTAATGATGGTGTTGTTGAAGGACGCATGCACGTGGGCGATGCCCTCGGCTACGTTCTTCTTGACCTTCTTGCGTACGCGTACGTTAGCTTTAGCCATGTCGCATTATTCCTTACTTGGATGCCTTGATCGGCTTGACCGGACCCTTACGAGTCCGCGCATTGGTTTTGGTGCGCTGACCGCGGACCGGCAGACCACGGCGATGACGTACACCACGGTAGCAGCCGAGATCCATCAGACGCTTGATGTTCATGGAAATCTCGCGACGCAGGTCGCCTTCCACTTTCAACTTAGCGACTTGATCCCGCAGCTTTTCCACTTCAGCGTCGTTCAAATCCTTGATCTTGGTAGTTGCAGAAACGCCTGCAGCCACACAGATTTGTTTTGCCGTGTTACGACCAATGCCATAAATCGCGGTGAGCGCGATTTCGGCATGCTTGTGATTCGGGATGTTTACCCCTGCTATCCGGGCCATGCACTTACTCCAATAATGGCAAATTCAAAAAAGCCAGCGATTTTAGCAGCTTACCGTTGGCTATGCAATCTATAGCTACTCAATTAACCCTGACGCTGTTTATGGCGCGGGTCGGTACAAATGATACGCACCACACCGCGGCGACGGATCACCTTGCAGTTACGGCACAACGTCTTTACCGATGCTCGAACTCTCATTTCTTACCTCTCGCTTCTATACTCTATTTGGCGCGGAACGTAATTCGCGCACGGGTTAAATCATAAGGCGTCAACTCAACCGTCACCTTGTCGCCAGGCAGGATGCGAATGTAGTGCTTGCGCATCTTGCCGGAGATGTGCCCCAGCACGACGTGACCATTTTCCAGTTTGACGCGGAACGTTGCGTTGGGCAGGTTCTCCAGCACTTCGCCCTGCATTTCAATCGTATCTTCTTTGGCCATAACTCCCCGCCGACACTATCGCGGTACTACCGCACCACCCTTGAAATTGGCCTTCTTCAGCAGACTCTCGTACTGATGCGACATCATGTACGACTGCACTTGGGCCATGAAATCCATGGTCACAACCACGATAATCAGCAGCGAGGTTCCGCCAAAATAGAACGGAACATTCCACTTCACAATCAGCAATTCAGGCAACAGACACACCGCGGTGATGTACGCCGCGCCCACCAGCGTCAATCGCGCCATGATGTGGTCAATGTATCGCGCGGTCTGCTCGCCAGGACGAATCCCCGGAACGAACGCGCCACTTTTCTTCAAGTTATCTGCCGTTTCCTTCGGGTTAAACACCAACGCCGTGTAGAAAAAACAGAAGAACACAATCGCCGAAGAGTAGAGCAGCACGTATAACGGCTGCCCCGGAGTCAGGGTAGACCCTATGTCCTTCAGCCAGGTCATATGCTCATTGGTACCGAACCATCCTGCCAGCGTTGCCGGGAACAGGATAATACTGGAGGCAAAAATCGGTGGGATCACGCCCGCCATGTTCAATTTCAACGGCAAATGCGTGGACTGACCACCAAATACCTTGCGCCCCACCTGACGTTTCGCATAGTTCACGGTGATCTTGCGTTGTCCGCGCTCAACGAACACGACGAACCCAGTCACCAATATAGCAACCGCAAACAGCACCAGCACCAGCGGGATGGAAAAAGCGCCTGTACGCGCCAGCTCCAGTGTTCCGCCAATAGCCCGCGGCAGCCCGGCCACGATGCCCGAGAAGATGATGATCGAGATGCCATTCCCGATACCACGCTCGGTAATCTGCTCGCCCAGCCACATCAGGAACATGGTACCGCTCATCAGGGTAACCACCGTCGTCAGCCGGAACATCATCCCCGGATCCAGCACGAGGCCGGCCTGACGTTCCAAGGCCATGGATATGCCCAAGGCCTGGAACATCGCCAGGAACAACGTTCCGTAGCGGGTATATTTGGTAATCTTACGCCGTCCCGCCTCGCCTTCCTTCTTCAGTTGCTCCAACTGCGGCGAAACCACCGTCAACAACTGCATGATGATGGATGCCGAGATGTAAGGCATGATTCCCAGAGCAAAGACGGTAAAGCGTGACAGCGCGCCGCCGGAGAACATGTTGAACATGCCCAGGATCCCGCCACTCTGGGATTCGAACAGCTTCGCCAGAACTTCCGGATCAATGCCCGGCACCGGGATATGCGCACCCAGACGGTAAACCACTAACGCACCAAGCACGAAGAGCAAACGACTCTTCAGCTCGCTCATCTTGCCTACCGCCCCCAGAAAGGAATTATCAGCCGCCAACGTTCAGTTACTCTGCAACTTTGCCACCGGCAGCTTCAATCGCTGCGCGTGCACCTTTGCTCAGCACCAGGCCCTGGACCGTAATGGCACGGGTCACGTCACCGCACAGGTAGACCTTGACGGAACGTGCAGTTGCCGGAATCACGTTCGCTTGCTTCAACGCCAGCAAATCGATCGTATCGGCAGCCACAGCCACCAATTCGCTGGTACGCACGCGGGCGGTATCATCCTTGGTCAAGGAATTGAAGCCGCGCTTCGGCAGGCGACGCTGAATCGGCATCTGACCGCCTTCGAAACCAACCTTGTGGAAGCCGCCGGCACGAGACTTCTGGCCTTTGTGACCACGACCCGCGGTCTTACCCAGACCGGAACCGATGCCGCGACCGACACGGCGTTTAGCGTGCTTGCTGCCATCTGCAGGCTTGAGGGTATTGAGCTTCATTTATCCCTCCACTTTCAGGAGATAACTAACCTTGTTAATCATGCCGCGCACGGCCGGGGTGTCCTGCACCTCAACGGTATGGTTCAGACGACGCAGACCGAGACCGGCCACGCATGCGCGGTGGGATTCGATACGGCCGATTACGCTTTTGACCAGCGTCACCTTGACCGTAGCGGTACTCTTCTTTGCTTTTGCCATTTCTTAGCCCCTGACGTCTTCCACGGACTTACCGCGCTTGGCAGCGACTTCCGCAGGCGTATTCATGGATTTCAGACCGTTCAGCGTGGCACGGACCACGTTGTAGGGGTTGCTGGAGCCGATGCACTTTGCCAGCACATTGGTGATTCCCATTACCTCGAACACAGCACGCATCGCACCACCCGCGATAATCCCGGTACCTTCGGATGCAGGCTGCATGAACACCTTGGCGGCACCATGAGTGCCAGTCACAGCGTGATGCAACGTGCCGTTGTTCAGGCTGATCTTCACCATGCCGCGGCGCGCTTCGTCCATGGCTTTTTGCACGGCGGCAGGTACTTCGCGCGCCTTACCCTTGCCCATGCCAACAGCACCATCACCATCACCAACAACAGTCAGCGCAGCAAAACTCATGATACGGCCGCCCTTGACCACCTTGGTGACACGGTTCACACCGATCA
>CAMLDQ010000020.1 GCA_946478965.1 uncultured Methylobacillus sp.
GGCGAAGGCCAGCATCGACGTCGGCGCCCAGCTCAGCATGCTGGACGACGGCCCCCAGGCTCTGGGCGGGGATTCGACACGCGTGGATGGACTCACGACCTTGCCGGTCTCCTCAACTGGCGATCTGTACTACGTGAGCGGTGCGGATGGAGTCGGGGCATTTACCTTTGACTATGCGACCTATTACAACGCTGCGCATCTTGGAACGTACGGACTTGAGGTGTTCAATGGCAGTCCGGATCCGCTGACCTATCACAACAACATCATTTACTACGCAACCTTCGACGGCGTGAATTATCACATCTTCGGCGATGGCAGTGGGGACACGGTTTCGACAGCAACTACCTTGTACGGCGTCACTTACGATGCGCAGGGTAACGTGATGGATGTGGTGTTCCAGGTGACGCTTAATTCGGATGGAACCTATGACTTTACCCTCGATGACCAGTTGGATAAGTCGTCAGCAATTATCAACGTCGATCTGACGCAAGGGATTTCGGGTGGCAATGACGGTTCCTACCTGCTGGGGTTGACCAAGCAGGGTAATACCGAGATCGAGAATAGCACTACGCTGGACGATATTCTGGTAACTCCGCTTGGAACGGCTACTACCATCAACTCCAAGAATGGTGGGCTGGGTGCAGGTGGACAGAACCAGAACGCTAGCCTGTTCATCGACAATGCCAATGGTGCAGAAGGCGTCAAGTTCGATTTCAAGACCGGATGGAATGGAACGGATTACACCGGAGACCGAGTCGTCAACAACGTCACGATTACCATGGGTGATACGCAGTCGGGCGACGCTGCCAGCGTCATGTTGCTGGCCTATGATGCCAATGGCAACCCGGTAACGATCACCGGTGTGACGAGTGTGGGGGGCACGGCCACGCTATATGATCCAACACCTCTGTTGCCCAATAGCGGTGATGAGTACTGGATTGTGACCGGCCTGACGCAAGGCGAAACGTTTACCGTACAAACGACGAGCGGGTTCAATGAACTGGCTGTCTACTGGTATGACGGAGGTACCGGAGGCAATGCTGGATTCCTGCTCTCGGACCTCAGCTACACCATCCCAACTTCAGGTGTGGAATCCGATCTGACCTTCCATTACACCGTGACGGATGCGGATGGCGATACTTCGGTCTCGACCTTTGCCGTAGCGATCGATCCCGGTGCGACCCATCTGGGCGACAGCGACAATTCCTACATCGTGTCTTCCACGGGGGGAGAAACGGTCTATGGAGAAGGCGGGGCCGACACCATTACCGGCAACAGCGGGCATGATGTCCTTGTTGGCGGCGATGGCAATGACGTTCTGCATGGTGCCGGTGGTGACGACATCCTTCTTGGCGGTGCAGGCAACGACACGCTGTATGGCGATGCCGGCAACGACTCGTTGGAAGGTAACGCCGGCAACGATATCCTGGTCGGCGGGGCGGGCAACGACATCCTGACGGGTGGCGACGGCAACGACGTCTTCAAGTTCGTCTCCATGAGTGACGGGACGGATACGATTACCGACTTTACCATCGGCAATCCGGCGACGAATGCCAATGCGGACGTTCTCGACCTGCACGATGTGCTGACGAGCAGCCCGGATTACAGCACGATCCAGAATGCAGTCAATGGCGATATCACGGCGACGGTCGATAACTACATCTACTTCACTGTTTCGGGGACGACAGCAAGTTTGCACGTGGACCCGGCCGGCGGCGGTGCTGGCTCGGTGCTGGCGACATTTACCGTGGCCAGCGGGACAGATGGAACCACGTTGCTGAACCAGTTGCTCGGAAATAACCAGATCGAAGTGTAAGCAACGCTCCAAGTTGCATTTTCAAACAGGTGCCTGCCGGCACCTGTTTTTTGTATGGAATAACCCCCCATTTAGGGTAGAGTCAGCCCGTAATGCGCATGCTATAGTGCGCAAAGTACAACGCTGAGTGTATGTTTTTTGCAACACTCATATAAAAAATACGTGAATAGAAAACTTGCAAAGTTTTTTGTTTGCATAGAGTGGGTTGTTGGAATAAATTGATTCGGAGTCTAGCTTTTAAGTCCGAATAACGTTTAGTAGACCAAAAGAGGGGTTGATATGATTTTCAAGCATTCCGTTCTGTTCTGTGCGGTGGCGGGGGTACTGATGGCTAGCCAGACCGTTTCTGCGCAGACGCTGAGCGAGGCGGTAGACCAAACCATCAAAACCAACCCGGACGTGCTGATCGATGCGCATCAGCGCCTGTCTGTAGATGAAGCCGTCAACCAAGCCAAGGGCGGTTACCGTCCCAAGATCGATTTATCCGCGGGTGTGGGCACCGAGTGGAGCGAGAACGTTTCAACCCGGCCCGGCAGCGACCATCTTTGGCGGCGCGAATCTGCACTGACACTGTCCCAGATGATTTATGACGGCTTCGGCACCAAGAGCGAAGTCCAGCGCCAGGAAGCGCGCGTGAGCTCTGCCGCGCACAAGGTGGCAGGGACTTCCGAACAGATCGGCCTGCGCGCTGTGGAAGTGTATCTCGAAGTGGTACGTCGCCAGGAGCTGCGTAACCTGACCCAGGACAACCTTGCCGCGCACGAACGTGTGTTCGAGCAGATCAAGCTGCGCTCCGATAGCGGGGTAGGCCGTAAGGCCGACCTGGAACAGGCCCAGGCCCGCTTGTCTTTGGCTCAGGCCAACATGGCATCGGCCGAAGCCAACCTGCGCGAAGCCAATATCCAGTTTCAGCGCGTGATCGGCGCAATGCCGGCTGATGTAGCTCGCCCGGCGATCCCGGAAGGTGTTCCCGCTTCGGAAGATGAAGCCCTGTCGATTGCCGATGCCAACCATCCGCTGCTGCTCTCGGCCGCGGCCGATGTGGAAGCCGCCAAGGCGCAAACGCGCGCCGGGGAGTCGCTGCTGCGTCCGCGCGTGGACTTGGAACTGGGTACCAGCTGGAACAACAATCTTGACGGCGTCCGCTACAAGAACAACGACGCCTACGCGATGCTTCGCCTCAAATACAATCTCTACAACGGCGGTACCGATCAAGCGCGCGTAGCCGAGCGTCGAGTCCTCGAAATGGAAGCGCAGGAAGTCATGAACAAGACGCGTCGCCAGGTGGATGAGAGCACTCGCTTGTCCTGGAACTCGCTGCTGACTTCTGAAGACCGCTTGCCGAAGCTGAAGGCACATGCCGATGCAACCGAGCAGACACGCGATGCCTATGCCAAGCAGTTCAATATCGGTCAGCGTACTCTGTTGGACTTGCTGGATTCGGAAAACGAACTGTACACGGCGCGCTCCGATTATATCGATGGCCAGTTCGTTCAGATGTTTGCCCGTTATAGATTGCTTGCCGATATGGGTAAGCTAGTCGAGACGCTGGGCGTGGCTCCACGTGAAGAAGCCAAGATCATGGCGGAAAACGGCGGTGCTCCGATGATGAAAAAGGAAGAAGAGCCGGCTCCGGCTCAGTGAATTGCGGCATGAGTCTGCTATGAGCTTCTAACAGCAGTCTTGGAAGGCAGGGGGTTCTTCTCCTGCCTTTTTTGTTGGGAGGGGTGAATGATCGGAATTTCGTGCGCCAGGATGGAGTTTGTGTGAATCCTTGGCGGATAAGCAAGGCTGTTGTGATTGTGTTGCTGGTCGCCTTCACTTCGATTGCGATTGGCGAAAACTTCACGGTCACGCTGACCGATCGTCAACTCGATGCGGCCGAGACGAAATACGGCCTGCCTGCACGCAAGCGGCTGACCGCCTGGATCAATCTGATGGCCGAAAACAAACAGAAGTCGGAGCAGGAGAAGCTGGTTCTTGCCAACGACTTTTTCAACCAGTTGCTTTTCGTATCGGATCTGGATCACTGGGGCGTGAACGATTATTGGGCTACGCCATTTGAAATGGTGGGGACCGGCGGCGGAGACTGCGAAGATTACTCCATCGGAAAATATTTCACTTTGCTCGCTCTGGGCGTATCCAGCGATAAACTGAAGATTACCTACGTCAAAGCAACCGGATACGGGCTGATTAACGCTGCGCACATGGTTCTGACCTATTACGCCACACCCGGCGCGATGCCGCTTGTCCTGGACAACCTCAATCCTGAAATCAAGCCTGCCGATCAACGCCCAGATTTGACGCCTGTGTACAGCTTTAACGGTGACGGCTTGTGGCTGGCCAAGGAACGCGGTGCCGGTAAGAGCGTGCCGGGTGGCAACAAGATTGGACTCTGGCGCGACATGATGGCGCGCATGGGCAAGGAATTTTAGAGGAAGGAAACGGAAATGACGCTACTCCGACAGTTGGTGATTGTGATTGTCACGCTATTCATATTATTGTTCGTCGGTACGTTGCTGCTCAGTATCAGCAACACGCGCGATTACCTCAACGAGCAGTTGCGTACCATTTCCCAGGATACGGCCACTTCGCTGGGGTTGACGTTGACGCCACCCATGGCGGACAAGGATATGGCCGTGGTCGATCGCATGGTGAGCGCGGTCTCGGACAGCGGCTATTACCGTGAAGTCGTGGTCAGCGATATCGAAGGCAAACCGCTGGTTTCCCGCAAGCAGGAAGTCAAGCTGGGTTCCGTCCCTCAGTGGTTCGTCGATATGGTGCCGCTGCAAACGCCGCGAGGCGAGGCGTTGATCATGGCGGGCTGGCAGCAGGCCGGTACGGTGAGCGTGGAGGCCAATCCCGGCTATGCCTACGTGGCGCTATGGTCGAACACGGTGGAATCGTTCTGGTGGTTCCTCGGCGCATCCACCTTGACCTTCCTGTTGGGGCTTTTGGCGCTGAACGTCATCCTGCGTCCGCTACGCGATGTGGAACTCCAGGCGCGTGCCATCTGCGATCGCGAATATCCCGTGCAGAAGAAGATTCCATGGACACTGGAATTGCGTAGCGTGGTGGAAGCCATGAACCGCATGAGCATCAAGGTCAAGGAAATGTTCGATGAGCAGACGGCCTCGATTGAGCGGCTGCGTTCGGAAAATTATCGCGATTCCTTGACCGGTCTGGCCAATCGCCGCTTCTTCGAAATGAACCTCAAGCAGTTGATCGAGACCGGCAAGACCGGCGCCTTGCTGATGCTGGAACTCAAGGATTTCAAGCAATACAACGAAAAACGCGGCTACCAGGCCGGTGACGATCTGCTGCGCAACACGGCCGAGTTTCTCGAGGCCGGGTGCAAGGCACAAGCCAATCTGGATTACTTTGCTGTGCACCTGTCCGGAGCCAATTTCGCGGTGGTGCTGAACAATGTCGTCGAGCAGGAAGCCATGGAGCTCGGTAGCCACCTTGCCAAGGCACTGACGCGTTTCAAGGAGCGCGGACTGGTGGATCTGGAGGAGGTGGGCCATATCGGCATTGCCATGTTCAGCGGGCAAAGCTACAGCGATTTGCTTTCGGCTGCTGATATGGCGTTACGTGCCGCCCAGCAAAGCGGGCCGAATGCGGTTAACTTGATCGACCCGGGCAAGTCCGGTGCGGCTGCGGTCCATACAGCTACGCAATGGGGCGATATCCTGCGCGAGGCATTGCAAAACAAGCGTATTTCGCTGCTTGTGCAGCCGGCCAAGGGGGCCGCGGAAGCAGCGCGTGCGACTATCCTGCATTACGAGTCGCTGATGCGCTTGACGGACGAAAAGGGCGAAACTATTCCTGCTGTCGTCTATACCCCGGTGGCGAAGCGGCTTGGACTGGCGGGTGATTTTGATCGCGCCATGCTTGCCGAGGTATTGAGCCGGCTGGCTGCAAAGCGTTATGGCGATGCCCCGGTTGCGGTCAATCTGTTCCCGGCCAGCCTGCAGAACAGCGGATTTGTCGATTGGCTATGCGGCGAACTGGCCAAGATGCCGGCCGCCGCCGCCAAACTCCTGATTGAAGTGGCCGAATACGGCGTGATCGAGAATATCGATGCGCTACGCGACTTTACCTCACGCGTTGCACATTACGGCACGCGCGTCGGCCTGGATCATTTCGGGCGCGGTTTTTCTTCGTTCGGCTATCTGAGTACGCTCAAGATCGACTATATCAAGATCGATGGCAGCTACGTGCGCGGAATTCTGGAGAACAAGGACAACCAGTTCTTCATCGAGTCCATCATCAAGGTGGCGCATGGCCTGGAAGTAAAGGTGTATGCGGTGTCGGTGGAAACCGAGGCGGAGCTCAACTTGCTCAGCAATCTGGGACTGGATGGCGTACAAGGCTACGGCGTAGGGCGGCCGGAAGAACGCTAGGCCGGAAATGCAAAGCCGCCGTTCCGATCGATGACCGGAACGGCGGCTTTATTATTTAGCGCTCCCGCAGCGCTTCGTATTTGGCTTTCAGAATCGGTTTCAACAGATAATCGAGCACGGTCTTCTTGCCGGTGCGGATGTGCACGGTAGCAATCATGCCAGGGATGATCGGCAGTTTTTTGTGCGTTCCGGTAAACGTGGTGGTCTTGGTGCGCACCTGCACCAGATAGTAGCTCTCGCTCTTGCCGTTCTTGTCTTCGGTGATGGTATCGGCACTGATGTTCTCGACGGTGGCTTCCAGCCCGCCGTAGATGGAGAAATCATAAGCCGTCAGTTTGACCATCGCCTCCTGGCCAGGATGAATGAAGCCGACATCGCGCGGGCTGACTTTGGTCTCGACCAGCAGCGTATCCTCCAGCGGCACGACGTCCATGATTTCCATGCCGGGCTGCAGAATGCCGCCCAGGGTGTTGACCTTGATCTGCTTGACAACGCCAGTCACAGGAGAGCGGACGTCCGTCCTGGCCAGCCGGTCTTCCGCAGCGACGTTTGTTGCGGCAGTGCCAGCCAGGTCGGCACTCGCAAGGCTGGCGTCCGAGGCCGAGTCGGAGCGGAATTTGGCCCAGGCGGCGTCAATTTTTGCGCGCGCTTCGGAGGCCGCTTGATTCAGACGGGGGAGCGATAGCTGGGTGGAATCCATCTCGCCCTTGAGGTCGCTCAGCTGACGCTCCAGTCGCAGGATTTCCACCTCTGACATTACGCCTTGTTGCGCCAGCGGGCGGCTGATTTTGAGCTCCTTGTCGATCAGCCCATAGCTTTCCTGCAGTTGTTTCAGCTTGGCGCTGGTTTCCTTGAATTCCTGTGCGCGTTGCTCGGCCTGCTGCTTCAGCACGCTGACGGAAGTTTCCATTTCGCGTTGGCGCGACTCGTACAACATGCGTTCTTCGGCAACGACCCGGGGGTTGGATTTCACCAGGTCGGCAGGGAATTGCAAGGGTTTGCCTGTAGCTTCTGCGCTCAGGCGTGCGACTTTGGCCTGCAGCGCATCGTGCTTGGCCTGGGTTTCGCCCAGAGAAGAAGAAAAACGGGTGCGGTCGAGGTGGACGAGAATCTGGCCTTTTTGTACCAAGTCGCCTACCTTGACCGGAATATCAGAGATGATGCCGCCCTCCAGGTTCTGGATGACTTGTACCTGGCTGGATGGAATCACCTTGCCTTCACCAACCGTCACCTCGTCGATGTTGGCAAAATAGGCCCAGATGAAAAATGCAGCCAGAAAAGCCAGGAAACCGAACATGATGTAGGAGCCGAAGCGCGGCGTGTGCTGGAACAGCGCGGCGGTGCTGTCGTGCATGAGTTCAAGATCCGAATTGCTGGCCTGTCCGGCCATCATGCTTTGTTCGGGCAGAACGGCGTCTTTTGCAGCGGATTTAATTTTTTGCAACATGCAGCTTGCCTCCAGACAGGGCTTCCAGGACTTGTTCCTTGGGACCATCGGCGATAATGCGGCCGCCATCGACGACGATCAGACGATCCACCAGCGTCAGCATGGACGCTCGGTGTGTCACCAGCAGCAGCGTCTTGTTTTCCAGATGCTGCGACAGGCGCATTTTCAAGTTCTCCTCGGAGCGGTTGTCGAGGGAGTTGCTGGGTTCGTCCAGCACCAGCAAGACCGGATCGAGCAGCAGGGCACGGGCGACGGCGATGGATTGTCGCTGGCCGCCGGAAAGCCCTTCGCCGCGCTCACCGACCGGCATTTCGAATCCTAATGGGTGCCGATTGACGAATTCGGTGACGCCGGCGATCTCGGCCGCGCGCAGCATGGCGCGGTCGTCCACATACGGGGCGCCGAAGACGATATTGCTCTTGACCGTGCCGAAGAACAGGATGGGGTCCTGGGCGACATAGGCAATGTTGCGGCGCAGGTCGGCCGGGTCGATCTGCTGCAGGTCCACACCATCCACCCAGACCGAGCCCGATGTGGGCTGGTACAGTCCCATGATGAGTTTTTCGATGGTGGTCTTGCCGGAGCCGATGCGGCCGATGATCCCTACGCGCTCACCTGCGGCGATGCGGAATGAAATGTTTTGCAGCGCGGCAACCGGTTGCTGAGGGTAGTTGAAGGTGACGTCCTTGAATTCGATCGACCCCTTGAAGGCCGGGCGATGGACGAAGCTCTTGCCGGCTTCGCGTTCCAGCGGCAAGGCCATCATGCGATTGATGCCTTCAAGTGCGGCACGTGCATGGTGAAAGCGTGTAATCAGGCCAGCGACCTGGGACAGCGGCGCCAGCGCGCGGCCGGTCAGCATGGTGCAGGCGACGAGGGCGCCGACGGTCAGTTCGCGTTCGGCAATCAGGTTGACGCCCACAATGACGACGCCGACGCTGGCCATTTGCTGCAGAAAGGTGGCAGCATTGACGTTGGCGGAGGAAAGCAGTCGCGCTTTCAGGCCCAGTTTGCCCAGGTGGCCGATCAGTTGCTCCCAGCGACGCTGCATCGGCCCTTCGGCCCCGATGGATTTCAGCGTTTCCAACCCCGTCAGGCTTTCGATCAAGGTCGACTGGCGCTGCGACGAGGTACGGAAGGTTTCCTGGATCACCTTACCCAGGGGTTTCTGCAGCATGAAGGACACGATCAGGATCAAGGGCACCGTGGCAATCGCCGGAAGTGCCGCCAGGCCACCGATCCAGCCGATGAGAATCAGGAACAGGATCAGGAACGGCAAATCCACCAGGGTGGTGATGGTGGCAGAGGTGATGAATTCGCGAAAGGATTCGAATTCCTGCAGGCTGCTGGCGAATGCCCCTACCGACAAGGGGCGCGATTCCATACGGATGCCCATTACTTTTTCAAAGATGTTCGCAGACAGGATCACGTCGATTTTCTTGCCGGCAATATCGATGAAGTAGCCGCGCAAACTGCGCATCACGAAGTCGAAGATGTAAACGACGCCGACCCCGATCGCCAGGACCCACAGGGTCTCGATCGTATTGTTGGGAACGACGCGGTCGTATACGTTCATGATGAAGAGCGGCATGACCAGCGCGAACAGATTGATCAGCAGAGAGGCTAGCAGCACTTCGCTGTAGATTGGCCATGCCATTTTGACCGTGCCCCAGAACCAGTGTTTCGGTTTGGGTATGAAACTCGTTTCGGAGCGCTTGTCGAAGCTGAATGCTGGTTTGACGAAAATGGCGAAACCGGTATAACGCTCTTCCAGTTCTTTCAGTGCGACCTCGGCTTCACCAGCGCCGGATTCCGGAAACACGACCTTGGCATGGTCATCATGGCGTTCCAGCAGGATGCAGGCCTGGCCATCTTCGAGCAACAGCACGGCCGGCAGGGTGAGATTGATGATCTTTTCCAGCGGGCGTTTCAGGATGTGGGCGCTGATGTCGGCACGGGCTGCGGCGCGGACGAACAGCTCCGGTGTCAGGCGCGAAGCCTCCAGAGGCAGGCCGGCAGTTAGCGACTGCAGCGAGAACGGCCGGTGCTGCATGCGGGTGAGGAGTACGAGGCAGTTTGCCAGCGGGTCGTCGGGGAGCAAGGCCTCCTTGGGGATAGTCCATGCTTTTTCGTTATTGCTGCTGCCTTCCGCGGTCATTTTTATCCTCATCAGCACATTTGCAAACCGAATGGATTCTAGCATGCCAAACGCGAGGAATGACGCGCCTTCGGCAGAAAAAACACCCGCTATTTCATTGAAACGATGACATTTATCCGCGGCGGGTTTCGAGGGCTTCCCAACGTGTCATGGCCTGCTCGATTTCCTGGTCGAGTGCGGCAAGACGCGTCTGCAGCTTCTTGACCTGCTGCGGGTTCGTGCGGTAGATGTCCGGGTCGGCCAAGGCCGCATTGATGGCCGTCTGCTCGGTTTCCAGCGCTTCGATTCTTTCCGGAAGCGCCGCCAGTTCCTGGGTTTCCTTGAAGCTGAGTTTGGTCGAGGTTGGCTTCTGTGCCGGTGCTTTGGGCGCAGGGGTGGGCCTGGCTTTTTCTGCGGCCGCCGTGGCTGCACGCTGTTCGGTAAAGCGCTGCCAGTCGTCGTAACCGCCGCCGAATTCCGTGAGCACGCCGTTGCCTTCGAATGCGATGACCTGCGTCACCGTGTTTTCCAGGAAGGCGCGGTCGTGGCTGACCAGGAACAGTGTCCCGGCAAAATCCTGCAGCAGCTCTTCCAGCAGTTCCAGCGTGTCGATGTCGAGGTCGTTGGTCGGCTCGTCCAGCACCAGCACATTGGCGGGGCGTGCGAACAGGCGGGCCAGCAGCAGGCGGTTGCGTTCGCCGCCGGACAGCATGCTGACCGGCGCGCGGGCGCGCTGCGGCGGGAACAGGAAATCTTCCAGATAACTGATCACATGTTTGCGCTCGTCGCCGATCTGCACGAAATCGGAGCCGGGGCTGATAGTGTCGGCCAGCGTCGCTTCATCGTTCAGTTGCTCGCGCATCTGGTCGAAGTAGGCGATGGTGAGGTTGGTGCCGCGCTTGATTTGGCCGCTGTCGGGCTCCAACTCGCCGAGGATCAGCTTGAGCAGCGTGGATTTTCCGGCGCCGTTGGGACCGAGCAAACCGATGCGGTCACCCCTGACGATGCGGGTGCTGAAGTCGCGAATGACGGCTTTGTCGCCGAAGGACTTGCTGACGTGTTCCAACTCGGCGACCAGCTTGCCGGAGCGTTCGCCGGTGTCCAGCGCCAGTTTCACCGTGCCCTGGCGGTCGCGCCGGGCGGCACGCTCCAGCCGCAGCCGTTCCAGGCGACGCACGCGGCCTTCGTTACGGGTGCGGCGTGCTTCTACGCCCTTGCGGATCCAGACTTCTTCCTGCGCGAGGAATTTATCGAATTTGGCGTTTTGCTGGGCTTCCACTTCCAGCAGTTCGGCCTTCTTGAGCTGGTAGGCACTGAAATTGCCCTTGAATTCGGACAAATGGCCGCGATCCAGCTCGACGATGCGCGTTGCGAGGCGGTCGAGGAAGCGGCGGTCGTGGGTGATGAACAGCAGCGCACCGCTGAAATCGAGCAGCATGGTTTCCAGCCATTCGATTGCGGCAAGATCGAGGTGGTTGGTGGGTTCGTCCATCAGCAGGATTTCCGGTGCGGCGACCAGCGCGCGGGCCAGCGCGACGCGTTTGCGCCAGCCGCCCGAAAGGGTCGATACCAGGGTGTCGGTCGGCAGGCTGAGGCGTGACAGTACGGTTTCCACGCGCGCTTGCACTTGCCAGCCATCCTGCGCTTCCAGATCATGCTGCAGCCGTTGCATGTGTTCCAGCAATGCTGCGGTATCGGCGTCCGGCTCGCCCATGGCATGCGAAACCTGATGGTAGTCGAGCAGGGTCTGGCGCAGGCTGCCAAGCCCTTCTGCGACGGCTTCGAACACGGTGTGCTCGGGGTCCAGCGGCGGTTCCTGCGGGACATAGGCGATGCGGATGCCCGGTTGCCGCCACACGCTGCCATCGTCCAGCTTGATCTCGCCGGCCATGGCCTTCAGCAAGCTGGATTTTCCGGTGCCGTTGCGTCCGATCAGGCCGACGCGCTCGCCGGGGTCGAGCTGGAAGTCGGCATGGTCGAGCAGTGGCGTGAGGCCGTAAGCCAGGCTGGCATTTTCGAGGGTGATGTAAGGCATGGCGGCATTTTACCGCGTTGCCGCCTGCCGTGCGGGCTTAGCCTTTACCCAGCATGGCCCGGATGCTGGCCATTGCCGCGCGGCCGGTTTCCTTGCTGGCGGCGGGGCCCCCGCCCGGCATGCCGGAATGCTTGACGTCGTCCTGCGGCAGTTCGTCGATGAAGCGGCTGGGTTCGCAGGATTCGGTCTCGCCGGCTCGCTTGCGCTTCTTGCACCAGGAAATATGCAGCGAACGCTGGGCGCGGGTGATGCCGACGTACATCAGGCGGCGTTCTTCCTCGATGCGGCCGGTATCGACCGATTCGCGGTGCGGCAAGATGCCTTCCTCGACGCCGATCAGGAACACGTGGCCGTATTCCAGTCCCTTGGAGGCGTGCAGTGTGGACAGCTTCACAGCATCGGGCTCGCCTTCCTCACGGCCCTCCAGCATGCTCATCAACGCGACCATCTGGGTTAGCTGCAGCAGATTGCGCTCGTCCTCATCGCCTTTTTTCGTCAGCCAGCCGACGAAGTCCATCACGTTCTTCCACTTGGTTTCGGCGGCGCGCGGCTCCTCGCTGTCGTAGAGGTGCATCTCGTACTGGATCGCCGTGAGCAGATCGTTCAGCACTTCGCCTGCCGGGTCCTTGGTGGAGCGCTCCTGCATGCGGTTGATGAAGTTGCAGAAAGTGAGCAGGTCGTCCAGTTGCTTGGCGCCGACCAGCTTCTGGAACTCGCCTTCGAAGGCTGCTTCGAACAACGAAACATGCTTCTGTGCGGCATATTCGCCCAGGCGCTCCAGCGTGGTGTTGCCGATGCCTTTCTTGGGGGTTGTTGCCGCGCGGATGAAGGCGGGGTCGTCGTCCTCGTTGGCGATCAGGCGCAGGTAGGCGACCAGGTCCTTGATCTCCGCCTTGTCGAAAAACGATTGTCCGCCGGACACGGTATAGGGCACCTTGTGTTCGCGCAATTTTTCTTCCAGCAGGCGTGACTGATGGTTGCCGCGGTACAGGATCGCGTAATCCAGGAATTTTGTACGATGCTCGAACTTGTGCGCGAGCAGCTTCAGCACCACGGTTTCGGCCTCGTGCTCGTCGTCCTTCATCGCCGCGACGGTGATCATGTCGCCAGTGCCATGCTCGCTCCACAACTGCTTCTCGAACAGCTTGGGATTATTGGCGATCACGGTGTTTGCGGCACGCAGGATGCGTACGGTGGAGCGGTAATTCTGCTCCAGCTTGATGACCTTCAGTTTGGGGAAGTCCACCGTCAGCTGGCGCAGGTTCTCCACGTCCGCACCGCGCCAGCCGTAGATGGCCTGGTCGTCGTCGCCTACCGCGGTGAAGCGCCCTTCGATACCGGTCAGTAGTTTCACCAGGCGGTACTGGCAGGCATTGGTGTCCTGGTATTCGTCGATCAGGAGGTATTTCAGCTTGCGTTGCCAGCGTTCCAGCGCCTCCGGATGCTGTTCGAACAGTTCCACCGGCAGCTTGATCAGATCGTCGAAGTCGACGGCCTGGTAGGCCTTCAGCGTCTGCTGGTAGAGATGGTAGACCTTGGCGGCAGCATGCGTATCATCTTCGTCGGCCGTCGCGGCGGCCTTGTCCGGCGAGACGAAGGCATTTTTCCAGTTGGAAATCTGCGTTTGCGTGCGACGCAGCAGCTGCTTGTCGGTGGTGGCCAGTATGTCGGCGAGGATTTTGAAGCTGTCCGAGGAATCCAGGATGGAGAACTGCGGCTTGTAGCCGAGCAGCTGTGCTTCCTGGCGCAGCATCTGCAGGCCGAGCGAGTGAAAGGTGGTGACGGTCAAGCCCTTGCTGGCTTTGCTGTCCAGCAGGGTGGCGACGCGTTCCTGCATTTCCCGTGCCGCCTTGTTGGTAAAGGTGATGGCGGCGATTTCCCTGGGCGCGTAGCCGCATTGCTCGATCAGGTGGGCAATCTTGTGCGTGATGACGCGTGTCTTGCCGCTGCCGGCGCCAGCCAGTACCAGCAGGGGACCATCCAGGTATTTGGCGGCTTCGCGTTGCGGAGGGTTGAGTTTGGAAAGCACGGGATAACACAGGTCGAAACGAAGGCTGCACAGTGTACCTGCATAGAAGGTGAGGCGTCACTTTCCTGTCGCGGCCTTCTGAATCCTTCTTGGCTTTAATGGCAAGTGCAAGCTACCCGATTGACTCTTGTAAATCGAAAGCTTGCATGTTCCAATTGACGGCATTGGAGCTCCTGCCCTTGAGGTGATGAAGGCATGCCGGTAACAATAACAAGAACTGGATGCGACATGAATGCGCAGGATCGAATGCCTGAAGTGTCGTCAGCATGGAGTCGCGGGCCGATGGGCGCCGCGGGGGGTGCTGATGTGCCCTGAGTCCTCATTCTTGCCGGAACCGTCCGAATTCAAATGGCTCCAGTCGCTCCCACCGCGTGCGGGGGCCGAAATTGCCGAACGCCTCTTCTCGTTACCCGAATTTTCCGGCTGTTTTCCGGAGCAGGCGCCGCCCGCGTCTTTGAAGCCGCGCCTGGCGGCTGCATTCGATTGCATGCTGAAAGCCGACCCGTGCCGGGAAGGCGCGACCTGTTTGCCGCCGGAGCTCGGCAGGCGCGCTTTGCTCTTGGCCTGCCGGCAGTTTCTGATTTCTCACTTGTGCCGCCTTGCCGGGATGCACGCAGGCGATCCCGAGCAGTTCGCAGCGGCCTGCGGGGTCCTGGCCAATCGGGTGCTGCATGAAATCGGGAGCCTGCCGGATTTGCTTCCGGTTTGCGAATTGTCTGACCGTGCCGTACTGCATGCGCGTATCCAGCAAGTGCTGGCGCAGGCCGAACGCAATTCGGTCATGGCCGCTGTCATGGTGGTCGATCCCGATCGCTTCAAGGTCATCAACGATGCGGTGGGGTTCGAAGTCGGCGACTGGGTGCTCGCTTTGGTGGCTGAGCGGTTGGCTCGCTGCGTCCGGGCGACAGATATGCTGGCGCGCCACGTTGGCGACGAGTTCGTGTTGGCGCTGGCCAACGGCGAACAGATCGAGGACCTGGCCCGCGTAGCGCGCGCCGTGCTTGCTGCATTCGTCGAGCCGTTCGAAGTGGCTGGGCAGCAGCTGACGCTGACGGCCAGCCTGGGTATCAGCGTGTTTCCTCGGGATGGGCAAGACATCCCCACGCTGTTGAGAAATGCCGATTTTGCAACGCAACGCGCCAAGGAAGCGGGGGGAAATCGCTTCGAGTTTTTTACTGCAGAGGCAAACGAGGCGGCACAAAAGCGTATGCAGTTGGCGACCGAATTGCGGCTGGCGCTGGCGCGCAAGCAGTTTGCATTGCATTACCAGCCCCAGGTCGATATCGGCAGCAGGCGCGTGGTGGGGGTGGAGGCCTTGTTGCGTTGGGAGCATCCGCAACTGGGCCGGGTCTCGCCCGTGGAATTCGTCCCGGTGGCCGAACAGGACGGCCTGATTCTCGACATCGGTGCCTGGGTGCTGAAGACGGCTTGTGCCCAGGCAACAGCCTGGCAGGCGCGTGGCCTGCCTCCGGTGCGCATGTCTGTCAATCTTTCAGCACGCCATTTTCATGGCGACGGTATTGTCGACCTGGTCGCGGCAACGCTGCAGGCGAGCGGACTTGAGCCGCGCCACCTGGAGATCGAGGTGACCGAAGGCGTGCTGCTGCAGCACACCGAAGCCTGTATCGCGAATCTGGGCGCCCTGCGTGCCCTCGGGGTTCACTTCTCGGTGGATGACTTCGGTACCGGCTATTCCAGCCTCAGTTACCTGAAACGATTACCGGTCAATGCTGTCAAGATAGATCAGTCCTTCGTCAGGCACCTGACGTCGGAGCCTGGCGATGCGGCGCTGGTCAAAGCCGTGATTGCAATGGCGCACAGCCTGGGCCTGCGTGTGATCGCGGAAGGTGTCGAAACCGAGGGTCAGCTGGTGCAGTTGGCGCGGCTGCATTGCGAAGAAATCCAAGGTTATTATTTCAGCAAGCCGCTGCCGGCTGAGGAATGCACCCAGTTCCTGCAGGAATCCCATCTTCTGGTATTGCCGCAAAGTGAAGAAGAGGCGGCGGAGCGGGTGCTGCTGCTGGTGGATGACGAGGTCAACATCACCAACGCGCTGCGGCGCTTGCTGCGCCAGGATGGCTACCGCATCCTGGTAGCGGACAGCGGCCATGCCGGGTTGGAACTGCTGGCAACTCATCAGGTCGGCGTCATCCTCTCCGACCAGCGCATGCCGGAGATGACCGGCGTGGAATTCCTGCGGCGGGTCAAGGACCTGTATCCGGATACCATGCGCATGGTGCTCTCTGGTTATACCGAGCTCAAGTCGGTGACGGACGCCATCAACGAGGGGGCCATCTACAAGTTCATCACCAAGCCGTGGGAGGATGACCTGCTGCGCGAGCATGTACGTGAAGCCTTCCAGCGTCTTGGCATGAAACAGGAGAACATGCGCCTTTCGGAGGAAATCGCCGAAGCCAACCGCAAGCTGTCCGAGGTCAACCGGAGACTGGAGCAGCGCGTGGAGGAAAAAACCCGGGAAATCCAGCACAGCCTGCGTGTGCTCAAGGTCTCGCAGGAGGTGCTGGATCAATTGCCGGCGGCAGTCGTCGGGGTGGACATGGAAGGCCTGATTGTGATGGCCAACCAGCAGGCGGATGCCCTGTTTGCTGGCGGCGGCGAACCGTTGCTTGGCTGCGATGCCAGGGAGCGCCTGCCGGCGGTGCTGTGCGCCCGCCTGGACAGCGGGGTGTGCGAGCAGACATTGCGTTTCGACGATGGCCGCCTGATGCAGGTGATTTGTAGCCAACTGGGCGATAACAGCGTCGCCACGGGCATGGTGCTGGTCGTGTTGCCGTTGAGCGAGGCGTAGTGATGAAATCCATGCAGAGCAGAGGAGCGCGACATGAACGGGCAGCCGCCAGACAATCTTGACAGCATACTGGATCGCGCCCAGAGGCTGCCCTCGCTGCCTGCCGTGGCGATGGATATCCTGGCTGCTTTCGACAACGACAACCTTGACGTGTCGACCCTGACGGGCAAGATATCGCGCGATCAGGCCATTGTGGCGCGCGTGATGCGTGTCGCCAATTCCGCGTTTTTCGGCTTGTCCGGCCAGGTGGCCTCGATCCCGGAGGCGATTGCCGTCCTGGGATTCAACAATCTGCGCAGCCTGGTGATCGCCGCCGCCATGATGAATGTTTTTCCGCATTTCGATAGCGATTGCGATGGACTGCCATTCTGGCAGCATAGCCTGGGCGTGGCGGCCTGCGCCCGGGTGCTGGCTGCGAAAACCGGCGTCAATCCCGAGAGTGCCTTTCTGGCCGGTTTGCTGCATGACATCGGTTGGCTGGTGATGGTGGCTTATCTGCCGGGATCCTACGATCGGGTGCGCGCCGCGTCGGACGGTTCGCAGATCGAGCAGATTCTGGCAAGCGAGCGCAGCATATACGGCTACGACCACGCCATGCTGGGCGAGAGGATGGTGCGGCGCTGGCATTTGCCCCCTGCCATCGTCGAAGCGGTCAGCCGCCATCATGCGGCTGATGATGCAGCGCCCGGCGCCAATTTGGTGCAGATTACCTATATCGCCAATTTGGTCTCGTTCGAACTGGGAAATGTGTTTGTGGCGGAAAACCTGAATCCGAAATTGAACACGGCGCTGGAAACGCATCTTGGCATCGATGCCCAGGCGTTTGCGGTCATGCTGCCCGAAATTCAGCAGCAGTATGACGGCGCTATCATGCTTGGCGGCGAATGAACGGGAGGTTCCCATGAACGAATCGCAGCAGCCCACCCCCTTGCCTGGCGGTGCCGACCCGGCGTTAAGCCCCGGCGCGCCGTCGTCCGAAGTCCAGCGCGTGGTCGTGGACGAGCCGCTCGCCAGCATTCTCGCCTCGCTTGACGATGCCGTGTGGTCGGTATTGCCGGATAATTACCATACGATCTACATGAGTCCGTCCGCCTTGAAGGTCTATGGCCGTGCGGCCGAGGACTTCTATAGTCAGCCCAACCTGTGGCTGGATTGCGTCAACCCGAAAGATCGCGAGCGGGTGATGAAGATGCTGGATTCGCTCTACCAGCACAATGTGCTGGATCTCGATTACCGCGTGGACTGGCCGGACGGTTCCATGCGCTGGGTGCATGACCACGTGCGGCTGATTCGCGATGCCGAAGGCGTGCCGCAACGGCTGGACGGCATCTCGGTCGATATCACCAAACACAAGGAAGCCGAGCAGGAACTGCAGCGCCGCCACGACGAACTCAAGGAGGCTTACCGGCAGCTCGAAGCAGCGCAGTCGCAACTGCTGCAATCCGAGAAAATGGCATCCATCGGCCAGCTGGCGGCCGGGGTGGCGCACGAAATCAACAATCCGATCGGCTATGTGTATTCCAATCTCGGTGCACTGCAGAAATATCTGGACAGCCTGTTCGCGCTGCTGGATGTGTACGAAAAGGCGGAGCCGTTGCTGAACGGGCAGGGCGAAGCGCTGGCGGCGTTGCAGGCGGCCAAGAAGCGTGCTGACATCGCGTTCCTCAAGGAAGACGTCAGCAGCTTGATGGAAGAGAGCCGTGAGGGCATTACCCGGGTAAAGAAAATCGTGCAGAACCTCAAGGATTTTTCGCATGTCGGTTCCGACGAGGAATGGCAGTGGTCCAATCTGCGTGAAGGCTTGGACAGCACGCTCAGCATCGTCTGGAACGAGCTCAAATACAAGGCCGAGGTGGTCAAGGAATACGGCGATATCCCGGATGTGGAATGCTTGCCTTCACAGCTCAATCAGGTGTTCATGAACCTGCTGGTCAACGCCGGGCACGCCATCGAGGAAAAAGGCACGATTACCTTGCGTACCGGCGCGGTCGACGGCCGGGCGTGGGTCGAAGTCGAAGATACCGGCAAAGGCATTGCACCGGAGCATCTTTCCCAGATCTTCAACCCGTTCTTCACCACCAAACCGGTGGGCAAGGGCACCGGACTGGGCTTGTCCGTTTCCTACAGCATCATCCAGAAACATCATGGCGAAATCGACGTGCGCAGCGAACCCGGCAAGGGCACTGCATTCCGCGTGACCCTGCCGGTATGTCAGGAAAAAGGCGATGGCTGATTACGATGAGGAGGCCGGCCGGCTGACCGTCAAGCTGGTGTATTACGGTCCTGCCATGAGCGGCAAGACCACCAATCTTATGCGCCTGCATGATCTGCTCACGCCGGAACTGAAGGGGGAAATCATGAGCCTAGAAACGCAGAACGATCGCACCCTGTTCTTCGACCTGCTGCCGCTGGGATTCCGCACGCCTTCCGGCCTGCTGGTCAAGTTCAAGCTGTTCACCGTGCCCGGGCAGGTGGCGCACGACGCGACGCGCAAGGCGGTGCTGTCGCGCGCCGATGGCGTAGTGTTCGTGGCGGATTCGCAGCGTAATCAGGGGGTGAATAACGCCGAAGCGTTTCAGAATCTGGCTGACAACGCTGGCCGGGTGGGGCTGGATTTCGAGACGCTGCCGCTGGTAATCCAGTACAACAAACGCGATTTGCCGGACATCTACGATGAGGACGAATTGCGCGCCCGCTGGGGGAGCATGCCATGGCCGCTGACTTTTGCCATCGCCCTGGCGGGCAGTGGCGTTCGGGAAACCCTGCAGATGCTGATGAACCAGGTGTATCCAGCCCTGGATTACAGTTTCAGCCTGCAAATGGCGCATGGCATGGATCGCGAACATTTTTCCGAGGCCGCGATGGGAGCTTGACATGCAGGTGCGCCAGCAGCATTTCGACAGCGAATTCACTCTGGATGAATTGTTGGCCGCGGTGGCCCGCGAGCCGCTGGCGGAATGCCTGACAGCCGTGCTGGGCGACGCATTCCGCCTGGTGGATGCACGAGGCAAGCGGCTGCTGGGGCAAGAGGCCTCCTGGAGCGATGCCAGCCGTTGCGAGCTACGTTTCGATATCGAGCCATTGGGCTATCTGGAGGCGCCGAGCGATAAAGCCGGGCAAGTCCTGGCCTGCGCCGGCCTGCTCGAAATCCTGTTCAAGACCGTTGCACGCTACCTGATGGCCTCGCATCTACACGAGGAAAACGTCAGCGAAAATTACCAGCGGCTGCAGCAGGAGCATGCCGCGCTGCTCAAGTCCGAACTGCGTTACCGGCAGTTGTCCGAAGAACTCGAAGCGCGCGTGGTGGCACAGGTGGAAACCATCCAGAACACCGAACGTCAACTTTATCAGGCCGAGAAAATGGCCTCGGTCGGCCAGTTGGCCGCCGGGGTGGCGCACGAAATCAACAATCCCATGGGATTTATCCGCAGCAATCTCGGTGCCGCGCGCAACTACGTGCAAACCTTTGCCGAATTGCAGCCGGCGATCAAGGCCGGTGACGGCAGGCTCACCCGACAAGTCTGGCAGGAAAACGACCTGGATTTCGTGGTGGGGGATTTCCTCTCTCTGTTGGACGAAAGTATTCTCGGCGCCGATCGGGTGGCACGCATCGTGGCCGATTTGAAGGGGTTTTCCGAGATCGATCATGCCGGCGAGCAGGTGTGCGACATCAACGATTGCATTGCCTCGGTCTGTAATGTCGCGGCCTGTCAGATTCCGGCCGACATCGAGCTGGTCACGACGCTGGGCGATACGCCGCCTATCCGGTGCCGGCCGGGGCAGCTTAACCAGGCCCTGCTGGGCCTGCTGATGAATGCGGTACAGGCCGTCAAAGGTGCCGGCGGGCGAGTGGAAATCGCCACGGCGCAGGAGGAGGGTGTGATCCGGCTCGAGGTGCGCGACAACGGCACGGGCATCGCACCGGAACATCTATCGCGCATTTTCGATCCGTTTTTCACCACGCGCGAGGTGGGGAAGGGGATTGGCCTGGGATTGACCGTTTGCCGGGATATCGTGGAAGCGCATCGCGGCACGATCGAAGTGGCCAGTCGCGTGGGGGAAGGCACCTGCTTTACGGTGCGTCTGCCGATTATGGGAGGTGCATGATGGCGTCGGTCTATACCTCGTTGTTCACCGGCGGCGACGCCCCGATCGAGCAAGCAAAGCCTGCCGAGCATGCCGGATACAACATCCTGCTGGTAGACGACGAGCCGAATGTGCTGAAAGCCTTGCAGCGCGTGTTCCGGCAGGAAAACTACCACATCATGACCGCGGCCGACGGTCAACGGGCGCTGGAGGCCCTCAAAGGCAGGGAATTCCACCTGATGATCTCCGATTACATGATGCCGGTCATGAACGGCGCCGAGTTGTTGCGACGCGCCAAGGAAATGCATCCGCAGATGATCCGCATCATGCTGACCGGCCATGCCGACACCGGCGCGGTGATGGGTGCGGTCAACGAAGGCGCGGTGTATAAGTTTATCCTCAAGCCGTGGAACGATGACGATCTGCGTGTGACTGTGGCGCTGGCGCTGGAACAGTATGACCTGATGCGCAAGAACGCCCGTTTACAGCGGGAAAATCGCCAGAAAACCCAGGAACTGGCCTCGCTCAGCAAGCTGACTGTGACCAACCGGAGCCAGCTCGCCATCATGCTCAACAAGCGCAACCTGCTCAACAACCAGCAGGCGCAGGAGCTGCACCGGCTGCAGCAGACGCGCAAGGAGCCCATCATCAAGCTGCTGCTGGAGCGCGATTGGGTGAGCGAGAAGACCATACGCGACATCCTGCGCCGCGACTTGCTGGTGGAGGAGGTGGCGCTGGCGGAGTTCCAGGTCGACGCCGCGGTTGCCGCGCTGATACCACACAGTTTCTGCGAGCGGCAATTGGTCGTGCCGCTCAAGCTGGACGGCCGTCGCCTGATGCTGGCGGTGGCCGACCCCATGGACATGGGATTGATCGATGATTTGCGCTTTGTTTCCGGGCTGGAAATCCAGCCGGTAATGGCTGATGTGGCGGCGATCCGGGCCAAGATTGCAGAAGTCTACGGCGAAGCGATGGAGGTCGATTTCAAGGAAATCGAAACGCTGGTCAGCAGCCCTGATCCGTATGAGAGCATCGAAATCGTCATCGAGGACGACAACGACCAGTCGATAGAAGAGTTGCTGCGCAGTACGGATGAGCCGCCGGCCATCCGGCTGGTGAACTCGGTAATGCTGGAAGCGATCCGGCTGGGCGCGAGCGACATCCATATCCAGCCGCGCGCCAAGAGCGTGGTGGTGCGCTATCGCATCGACGGCGTGCTGGTGGACAAGATCCATATCCCGCACCATATGCACCAGGCGCTGGTGTCGCGCCTCAAGGTGATGTCGGAACTGGACATCAGCGAGCGCCGTCGCCCGCAGGACGGCCGCATTACCGTGAAAAGCCCGTTGCGCGTGGTCGATCTGCGCATTTCCACGCTGCCCACCATCAACGGCGAAAAAATCGTCATGCGGCTTCTGGATCGCAACTCCGCGGTGCACGGCCTGAGCGATCTCGGTCTTTCGCCCAACGACCTGCCCAAGGTGCTGACCATGGTGGACAAGCCGCAGGGCATCATCCTCGCCACCGGGCCGACCGGCAGCGGCAAGACCACCACGCTGTATTCACTGTTGCAGCACAACGCCACGCCGACCAAGAACTACGTGACCATCGAAGACCCGGTGGAGTATTACCTGGACATGGCCGGACAGGTGCTGATCCGCGAAAAGATCGGGCTGGACTTCCCCATGGTGCTGCGCGCCATCCTGCGCCAGGACCCGGATGTGGTGCTGCTGGGTGAAATCCGTGACCTGGAAACCGCCGAGGTGGCATTCCATGCGGCGCTGACCGGGCATATGGTGTTTTCCACGCTGCATACCAATTCCGCTGTGGCGACCATCGCACGTCTGCTGGATCTGGGCCTGAAATCGTATGTGGTGGCCACGGCGATCGAGGGCATCATCGCACAGCGACTGGTGCGCAAGATTTGCGTGCACTGCCGCGAATCGGCGCCTGCCGACGCCAAATTGCTGGAGCGCATCGGCGGGCCTTTCATCATCGGCGCGCTGCAGTCCGCGATGCATGGCAAGGGCTGCAGCCATTGCAACAACACCGGCTACCGCGGCCGGTTGGGGATTTATGAAATCCTGATGCCGGACGAGGAAATGCGCGACTTGATCGCGAGCGGCGCCAGCCTGCTGGAAATATCGCGCATCGCACGCCAGAAGGGGGCGGCCTCGCTGGCCATGGACGCGCTGGAAAAAGTAAATGCCGGTCTCACCACGTTGGAAGAAGTTCTGCGCGTATTGGGGCCACAACCATGACACTGGAGCCTTCGATCTTGCCTGAAATGGACACTGGCGCCGCGACCGGCAACCTGCTGTTCGTCGATGACGAACCCAATATCCTCTCCGCGCTGCGACGCTTGTTCCGCCCGCTCGGCTACACCGTGTTCCTCGCCAATGGCGGTGCCGAAGGCCTGGAAGTCCTCGCGCGCGAATCCATCGATCTGGTGATTTCCGACATGCGCATGCCGGAGATGAACGGCGCCGAATTCCTGATGCAGGTGCGCGAGCGATCGCCCGAAACCGTCCGCATTCTGCTGACCGGCTATGCCGATATTTCCTCGACCATCGACGCCATCAACCAGGGCCAGATCTATCGTTATATTGCCAAGCCCTGGGAAGACAACGACATCACCACCGCCGTGCGCCACGCGCTGGAGCGCAAGCAGCTGGAACGCGAGCGCGTGCGGCTGGAAGCGCTGACGCAGCAGCAGAACGAAGAACTGAAATCGCTCAACGCTACGCTGGAAGAAAAGGTCAAGGCGCGTACCGAAGAGTTGCGGCAGACCATGGGCTTTCTCGAAGTTGCGCACGAGAAACTGAAAAAGAGCTTCATCACCTCGATCCAGGTGTTTTCCAGTCTGCTCGAGTTGCGCGAGGGCGAAATGGCCGGCCATTCGCGCCGCGTCGCCGACCTGGGGCGCAGGCTGGCGTTGCGGATGGGCTTGAGCCAGGTGCAGGCGCAGGAGGTGATGGTGGCCGCGCTGCTGCATGATATCGGCAAGATAGGCCTGCCCGATGCTTTGCTGCAGAAGCCTTTCGCGACCCTCAACAACGAGGAAAGGCATGCCGTCATCAAGCATCCCGTCGTCGGGCAGTCTGCCTTGATGGCGCTGGAACAGCTGCGCGATGCCGGCAAGCTGATCCGCAGCCACCACGAGCGCTTTGACGGCATGGGGTATCCGGATGGCTTGCGCGGCGAGGAGATTCCTCTGGGTGCGCGCATTCTGGCGGTGGCCAACGAATACGATGCGGTGCAGCTCGGACATCTGGTCAGCAAGCGACTCGGCGAGACCGATGCACGGCGTTATATTCAGGAAGGGCGCGGCAAGCGCTACGACCCCCAGGTGGTCGATGCATTTCTGGCGATGTTGGGCGGTGCGGTCGAGTCCATGCCGGAGCGTGAAATCCTGCTGCATCCGTGCGACCTCAAGCCGGGCATGGTGCTTGCGCGCGACCTTGTGGTCCGCGATGGTTTGCTGCTGCTGGCTCGGGATTATTTGCTGGATGAGGCGCTGATCGAACAATTACATAATTTTGAAAAGACGGACGGGCACCCGCTGACAGTGTACGTCCGCACACCGAGGTGACGATCATGACACACATACTGCTGGTAGACGACGAAGAGAACATTCTCAAGGCCTTGCGCCGCGCCTTGTCCTACGCGCCCGACGAGAATGCCGAGCGCTATGCCATCGAGACATTTACTTCACCGCAGTTGGCCTTGGTGAGGGCGCAGGAGGGAGTGCTGTTCGATATCGTGATATCGGACTATCGTATGCCGATGATGGACGGTGTGGCGTTTTTGAAAAGCTTCCGCCAGTACCAGCCGGATGCAGTGCGGTTCATCTTGAGTGGCTATGCCGATCTCGATGGCCTGATCGGTGCCATTAACGAAGCGCGGATACATCGCTTCCTTTCCAAGCCGTGGGACGATTTCACGTTGCGTGCCGATATCTGCAATGCGCTGAAACTGCGTGCGCTGCAACTCGAAAACCAGCGCCTCGCCGACGAGGTGCGCCAGCAGAAGGGCATCATCAGCGCGCAGGAACTGGAGCTGCTGCGTCTGGAAGCCGAAACGCCGGGCATTACCAAAGTGCGGCGAACCCCAGATGGCGGGGTGTTGCTGGACGATGATTAACCGTCAGCCGTGAGTTGCGTGACTGTCGAGAGACGCTCGGCAGCGTGAGCCACGCTTGCGGTTCCACCCAAGGAGCCGGACGACAGAATCGAAAGTCTGTTTCCCGAAACAGCACTGCCCTGTGGCTGCGGGTGGAGATCGCTTCCTTCTTGCAGGCGCAACAGGCACAATGGCGCCTGCATCCAAAGAAAACTCCCTGATGGGCCTCCTCGATATTCGCACAATGATGGTCATGACGGCCTTGCTCACGCTGCTGCTGTCAGGCCTGCTCTTGCTTGCCAGCCTGCATGCCGGGAATATCCGCGGGATTCGCCATTGGGCCTTGGCCGAGTTGAGTATTGCTTTTGGGTTGGGGCTGGCCTATACCCAATTGCACCCGCCTGGGGAACCCTGGGTCATCGTGCTAGGCGCAACCTTGATCATTACGGGCATGAATCTGCAACTGCTCGGCATCCAGGCATTCAGGGGATGGCGTGTCGATGGACGCATGATGGCGTTCTCCGTTGCCGTAGTGTTCGCCGGCAGCGTCTGGTTTAGCGTGCTGCATCATGATGTGGCGAATCGTGCCATTATCAATTCGCTGATCATCGGGCTGGTCAATGCGGCCAGTGCCCGGGCGCTGCTGAGGCGGGTCGAGCCGCCATTGCGCGCCGCCTTCCGCTTCACCGCGGCCACGTTCGCCCTGGTTTCGTTGCTTTCCTTCGCCCGCGCCATTTATCTGGCGTTTTTCCTGAATGCCGATTACGGGCTCTATTCGCCAATTCCGATCAATCCGGCCAGTTTCTTTTTCAGTAGCGTTCTGCAATTGTTGCTGACTTTCGGCTTCATGCTGATGATGCATTCCCGTATCGCCGCGGAACTGCAACGGCTTGCCGCGCGGGACAGCCTCACCGGTGTCATGAACCGGCGCAGCCTGGAGGACCAGTTCGAGCACTTGCGTGCGCTTTACGCCCGCAATGGCGGCGTCATCTCGGTGCTGATGATCGACATCGATTGCTTCAAACTGGTCAACGACGAGCATGGGCACCTGGCCGGGGATACGGTATTGCGTGCCTTGGCCGGGCTCGGTGCTTCCCTGATTCGCAAGCAGGATTACTTTGCCCGCTACGGTGGCGAGGAGTTTTGCATCCTATTGCCCGACACCATGGAAAAAGAGGCCGCCCAATTGGCCGAGCGGTTGCGGCAGGCCGTGAAAGGCTGTCCTATCGAACTCGACGGAGCGTCTTATACCGCCACCGTCAGCGTTGGGCTGGCCGATTCCATGACGGTTGGACTGGACTTTTCCGCACTCGTGGCTGCTGCCGACCAGGCCCTGTATCGCGCGAAGGACGCCGGTCGCAATCGTGTCGTGGCGTTTTCTTCGCTTTGAGCTAAGAATCAGTCCGGCAGCATGCCCTTGGCGGTCAGGACCGGATGGGCGGCCTTGCGTAACGCCGGCAACTGCCATCTGAGCACGAAGCCCATCACCGCCGAAAGCAGCCCGGCGCCCACGAATACCAGTTCCACGCCGATCACGTGCGCGATGCCGCCCGCCACCAGGCTGCCGATAGGCAGGATGCCGAGAAAGGCCATGGTGTAGATTGCCATGACGCGGCCGCGCAGATGATCAGGCACCATGGACTGCAGCAGCATGTTGCATGAGGCAACCGTAAAGATCAGGCTGGCGCCCACAAGTGCCTGCAGCAAGACTGCCGGAGTCAGCATCGTATTGTAGGCAAAGGCGGCCAAACCCAGGCCCAACCCCCAGCAGCCGGCGACGATGATGTTGCCCTGTCCCGCCACGGAACGGCGGTTGGCAAGATAGGTGGAGGCCAGCAGCGAACCGAGGCCGGCCGCACCCATCAGGGTTCCCAGCATGTCGGGGCCGCCTCGAAAAATATCCTTGGCATAGATCGGCATCAGCGTCATGGCCGGGGCGGCCGCGATGCTTGCGCCGGTGACGACCATGATCAGCCATCGCGCCGGCGCGAATTCGCGCAAGTAAGCCAGCGCGTCGAGCAGCGACCCCCGTGCCGCGTCATGCGGCGCCTGGCGCGGCCGTATCGCCAGCAGGGTATACAGTGAGGCGAGATAGGACAACGCGTTGAGTGAGAAACAGGCGAATTCGCCGAACGCGGCCAGCAGCACGCCGGACAGGGCAGGCCCAAGCAGGCGGGCGCTGTTGAACGTCATGGTGTTGAGCGCGATCGCGTTGGTCATGTGGCTGCGGTCGTGCAGGAGGTCGATGATGAAGGCTTGCCGCGTCGGCATTTCCATCGCACCGGAGATGCCGAGCACGATGGAAGCCGTCAGCAGGATACCTTCCGAGAATGCATGTTCCCACGCTACCCAGGCCAGCAGGATGGCCACCGTCATTTCGATCACCTGGGTGGCCAGCAGGATGTCGCGCCGATTGAATCGATCTGCCAGCGCTCCACCGAAGGGGGTCAGCAGCAGCATCGGGATTTGTCCGGAAAAGGCAATCAGGCCCAGCATGAAGGCGGAGCCGGTGACGCGATACGCAATCCAGGACAGCGCGACCTGCTGCACCCAGGTGCCGATCAGGGAGACGGCCTGGCCGGAAAAATACAGGCGGAAATCGCGGGCAGCGAGGGCGCGGAAGGTGTGTTTCATAGGAAGTGCCTGGATATTTTTGAGGGCTGGATGATGTAGGCAACCGGCATCGCCGGATGTTCCCGATCGTCAAGCTGGCAGTGTACTGCCGATCGAGGAAAAAATCCTGCGCCCAGAGCTCCGGGGTGGAGTATGCGGCGCAGGGGGAGATGAGTTTATTGGCCGACGGAATAGTTGCCGCTCCAGTCCACGACATAGCTGGCAGCGGAAGTAAAGTGCCCGTGATATTCGCCACTGCCTTGGATGCCGGCGTATTTACCGGTTCCTGCGACATATTTCCAGGTGCCTTCGAAGCGCGTGAGCGGCTTGCCGTCGGAGGCCGGGGTAGTCGTGACTTGCCCGCTCCATAGCGCGACGGTGGCATCGCTGCCCTTGGCCAGGGTGATATAGCCGCTGTGTGGGCCGCTGCCGCGGAAAAGCTGCCCGATTTCCCGGTTGGTGACTGCCGCGCCGTCCATGTAGTTCTGGGTGCCCGTGCTTTTGTTGACGCCTTTGACTTCCCCCAGCAGCACGAGGTGGTCCGGCGATTCGGCCACGGGTAAGGCGTCCTGCTTGGTATAGGTCAGTTCCATGCTGCCGCCGACCGCGTCGCTCCCCGCGTCGGCGATTCCGCTCAAAAGGACGCATGCGCCGAGGAATAGGGCCGATGCGATGAGCTGTGATGTGGATTTCATGGTGTGCCTCCTGTCTTTGGTGGGTGAAGTGGGTGAGCTCAGCCGCGCATTGCCTGCCACATGACGCCGGGCAGACCGCGCCAGCGCGCATCGGCATCCAGCGCGACAAGCTGGCGCAGGGTGTTGTGGGCGTTGCGATTGGACGGGAAATATCCGGGCTTGGGGAACATCGTCAGCGGAAAGCGCATCACGGTTTTTTCGATGCCTTCCAGCATGGGCGTGTTATGCACCCAGCCTCGGCCGCTCTGGATATTCGCCAGTGTCGAACCGGGATAGGCCCCCCATGGCGGCGATCCAAAGGCGAAGGCCAGCCCCGGAAAGGCATTGACCGCAACCGTGCCGTAGCGCAGGCGCGCGATGGCACGCTCTACCGCGAGTGCCGTGCTCTTGCCGCGCATCAGGCGGGGATGTACCACGAGCGTCGCTGAAAGCGTGCCCCATAGGCGCTGATTGACGAAATCGACAGCAGCCTCCAGGAATTCCACCGGGTCACGGCTGCCGACCGAGGTCTCGGCCAGGATGGGGCAGAATGCCTCACGCTGGAACAAAAGCTCATTGGGGCTGTTCGCAGCAAGGCCGGCGGCCAGTGTCCATGGCAGCCGGCCGTCGCCTGCTGTGCCCATTCGCAGCATATGCTTAGACCCGGTCGTCAAGCGTTCCCACAGCTCGTGAGCCCCGGGATAGTAGCTTTTGCGTGTGGGCGTTCTGCCCAGCACGCGCTGGAGGTGGCGCAGGAATCCCCGCCGTGGCGCCCATTGTTGCGGCGTGATCAGGACGCGGGCGGCATTGCACAGGAAGCCGGCATTCATCATCGCATAGCTGGCGAGTTCCTCGGCCTGGTACGCGAGTTCGCGGTCGCTGTAAGGGCCGGGCACCAGGATCACCGGGGAGACATTGCCGAGCTCCGAGGTAACGGGCTTGTCGCATTTCGGGCTGCCGAGCTGCTGACGCATGCTGCGCTCCGCCTCCGTGGCACCCCAGACGATGGCATCGTGGGTTCGATCCGAACCGGTCAGGTGGATTTCGTCTATCCCTGCGTGCTGGGCGAGGTAGCTGCCCGTGTCGGCATCTCCATACGTCACGGCCAGATAACCCTCACGGATGGCGTCTGCAAAGGCTTGCTCGATGAACGGGCCGAGGTAGTCGTTGACCGGGTTCATCTTGAGCACGCACACCTTGCCTTCGTTGAACATCTTGGTGATGACGTCCATCGCGCCGATGGCCGCGATGTTGCCAGCACCGAGTACCAGCACGACGCGTCCGCCATGATTGCCGCCCCGGTAAAAGCTTGCGCGCCGCTGTTCTACCGCGCGGGCATCCTCACCGTGCTGCATCCGCACTTCCACCTTGCATTGCCGGAATAGCAGGCCATCGATCGCATTGGCGGGGAACACCTCGACGAGCGTGCGTGCGTCCGCCGCTTCGCTGATTTTTCCGATGGCGGTGTTGCCGGTTCGATTCAGCGTCTCAAGCTGCTCCCGCACCAAACGCAGGTGGCGGACGACGCACCAGGGGCCGGTCGCCCATTCCTCGGCGGCGGACGGGCTGTCGAAGGGGATGCCCTTGGCCCGGCAGCCGGCACGCGCGCTGGCTTCCGCAATGCCGAGATAGCCCCGCTGCATTGCCGTGGCCAGCGCAATCCGGTCCTGAATCGCAAGCCTTGCGAAACGGCTGGCAGCGGCCCGGACTCTGGCGACGGAGGCATCCAGCCGCTGCATCGTGTCGGCAAGTCCGGATTGGGGGCGGTTGTCGAAAAATTCAGAAACTTGATCGTCCATGATAGCGGTCTCCTGAGGTTGGACAGATGATGCAGGGAATTTTCCAGATGACGTAGTGTGTGACTGTTAGTAACATTCCAGATAGGGGGAATATGGGCTATCACGCACAACAATTTACGGAGGTAAATCAGGCGCTGGTGCGAAGCTCGCTTCAGCGTGTGCTGGGTCACCGGTTATTCGTGCAATCTGCCCGCCAGCAGTCGCTGCTGCGCTTTATCGTCGAGGCGGCGCTGACCGGACGCGCCCATCAGCTCAAGGGCTATACGCTGGGCGTGGAAGTGTTCGGGCGCGGGCCGGACTTCGACCCCATGCTGGATTCCATCGTCAGGGTGGAAGTGGCAAGATTGCGTTCCAAGCTGGTGGAGTATTACGCGCACGATGGGCGCGGCGATGAAGTCGTATTCGAATTGCCCAAGGGCGCTTATGCCCCGTTGATCCATATCGGCAGGAAGGTGACGTTGCCCGATGTCGGCGATGCGCGGCCATCGCTGGCTGTTCTGCCCTTCGAGAATGTGAGTGACGATCCCGAACAGGGGTATTTTGCTGACGGTCTGACGGATGACCTGATCACCGATTTCTCCAAGCTGTCCGGCCTGATGGTCATCTCGCGCCAATCGACCTTCGTCTATAAGGGCAGCGCAAAACGCACCAGCGAGATCGCCGCGGAACTGGGCGTTCGCTATCTGCTGGTCGGCTGTGTTCGCATCGCCGCGGGGAAGTTGCGCATCTCCGCGCAACTGGTCGACGCACAGAGCGGTATTGACCTGTGGGCCGAGCGTTATGATCGCGCACTCGGCGACATCTTCGCGATCCAGGACGATGTGGCCAGGCACATCGTCAGTGCATTGCAGGTCAAGCTCTCCGGATTCGAGCGGGAGCGCTTGGGTTATGGCGGGACGCGCAGCGTGGAGGCCCACGATCTCCTGCTGCGCGGCCTGAATGCCTACTGGCGCTACTCCCAAGCCGCCTGTGCTGAGGCCCAGCAGCATCTCCGGCAGGCGCTCGATTTCGATCCCGGCTACGCCGTTGCGCATGCCTGGCTTGCCCGCAGCTATGTGCTGCAATGGTCGCTGGGCTGGAATACGCACCGGGAGGCGTCGCTGGATCTCGCGCTGCTGCACGCTCAGCGGGCAGTCGATCTCGACGATTTGCTGCCGATCGGGCATGCCATGCTGGGCTGGGCGCAACTGTGGAATGCCCATCCTGCCGTTGCCATTGCCGAAGAAGAGCGCGCCTGCGCCCTGAATCCGAATGATGCCGATGTCCGGCTGTTCCTCTCTTATGCATTGTCTGCGGAGGGGCGCGGCCAGGAGGCATTGCAACAGATACAGACTGCGCTTCAGCTGAGCCCGCACCCATCGACTATCTTCATGCACGTCCAGGCCCAGGCCTATTTCGCGCTGGAGGATTACGATGCCGCGATTGCCTGTCTTGAGCGCGGAATCGAGATCAACCCCGCGTTCCTGGCCAACCATGCCTACCTCGCGATCATCTACATCCTGCTGGGCATGCCGGAGCGCGCCCAACCCCATGCCGTGCGCGCCCGGGAGATATGCCCGGGGCCTTTGCCGCACCCGATGTTTACCGAGCCGGCGCTTCGCCGCCGCTGGGATGAGGCCTATCGCCTGACGGGTTTTGACAGATCGGTTCGGGTCGATGAGGTCGGCAAGGTGTAAGCGCTCAGGTAGAATTCACCTTTTAATCGTATCCACTCAAGTATATGGCCCAATATGTCATGTCCATGCTCCGCGTGAGCAAGGTCGTCCCTCCCAAGAAACAGATCATCAAGGACATTTCCCTGTCCTTCTTTCCCGGCGCCAAGATCGGCCTGCTCGGCCTCAACGGCTCCGGCAAGTCCACCGTGCTGCGCATCATGGCAGGCGCAGACAAGGAATTCGAAGGCGATGTGCAGTGGCAGCCGGGTATTTCCATCGGTTACCTGCCGCAGGAGCCACAGCTCGATCCGAGCAAGACGGTGCGCGAGGAAGTCGAGTCCGGCCTGGGCGAAGTGATGGAGGCGAAGAAAAAGCTGGACGAAATCTACGCCGCCTACGCCGAGCCTGACGCCGACTTCGACAAGCTGGCGGAAGAGCAGGCCAAGTACGAAAATATCCTGGCAGTGAGCGGCGCCGACGTCGAGACCCAGCTGGAGATTGCGGCCGATGCGCTGCGCCTGCCGCCGTGGGACGCGCAGATCGAACACCTGTCCGGCGGCGAGAAGCGCCGAGTGGCGTTGTGCAAGCTGCTGCTGTCCAAGCCGGACATGCTGCTGCTGGACGAGCCGACCAACCACCTGGACGCCGAATCCGTGGAATGGCTGGAGCAGTTCCTGGTGCGTTTCCCCGGCACCGTGGTGGCCGTCA
>CAMLDQ010000021.1 GCA_946478965.1 uncultured Methylobacillus sp.
GCGAACGGGTGAGCAGAGGATTTGTAGTTCTTGACCACGTCGGCCGCCTTCGGCTCGCGCGCAACCGCGCTCTTGATCGCCTGCTTGGTGGCCTGGTAGTTCCATTCCTGGATGCGCTCGTCAATGTCCGCCTTGTGGTCGATGAACACCCCCACGCAGATGAACACGTCGTCCGCCTCTTCCAGCGGAATCGTGCCGTCCGCAACACAGTCCATCACCGCCATCGACACGCCGCGCTGCGCCGGGCCGAACATCTGCACCGCCTGACGCCCGTTCTTGATCGTCACCTTGTTGAACATCACCGTCGCCGGCTTCGTCATCAGGTTCGGCGCTACCACCGCCAGCAATCCGTTCACCCCTTCCTTCTGGTCGGTCAGCGTACGGCAGAAGGCGTCTTCCGCCGCCGAACCACGCGGACCCATGATCAGGTCAATGTGGGCCACGTTCAGCAGGTCCAGCCCGCTGCCGTCCGGACGGTTGTCAATGACGAGAGCCTCGCCTACCAGTACGCGATCGATTACAGCCATGTAGTTCTCCTAAAGCAATTGATTGTCGCGGTTGTGCCGCGGTTAAATAATCGGCCCGTGATGCGGGCCGCGTCGGATGCCTGCCGTTACGCTTGTATGCGCGATGGTCAAGCGGGATTCAACACTGATCAGGGCGACCGTACCGCCCCGTTTCTTGAGTTCATGCTGTGCATATGCCTGTAGAAATAGACAGAAGTAATCCGGTTTTGTTCGCGCGCCACCCCAATCATGGGATTTCCTGATTCGCATGTGTCGCCAGAATTACTGGGCGTCGCCCTTGTCCAGATATTCGGTGTATTTTGCGTTGCTGCCGCGCACCCGGTCGGCGGGATATTTCTGCGCATTCAGCGTGATCTTGGCATTGGCGGCATCGATCAGGTCGATGCCCAGCACATCGGACATGCGCAGCAGATAGACAAAGGTATCCGCAATCTCGTGCGACACCTGCTCCAGCTTTTCCGGCGAGACCTGCCGGCTCTGATCTTCCGTCATCCACTGGAAATGCTCGACCAGTTCGGCCGCCTCCACGATCATCGCCATTGCCAGGTTCTTGGGCGAATGGAACTGCTCCCAATCGCGCTCCCGCACGAATGTGCGCAGTCGATCGCGCAGTTCGGTGAGACGGTCGCTCATGCTGTTTACTCCCTATTAAAATGCTTACCTTGGCGTCCAGCGCTGTCGCGCTGCAGTCACTCCCTGATCTGACTCTTCCCGGGCTGTCGCAAGACTTCGATCCTTACCGGCGAGGGCGATCGCCGCTGCTCGAGATCTTGTAACGCATTCCGGATGACACGGATCGCCGATCGCAGAAAAAGGAGCGCCAAGGCTGCGGCCACCAGAATATCGGGCCAGCCGGCGGCCGTGATCCAGACTCCGGCCGCCGCAATAAAAACTGCAATGTTGGATGCGATGTCGTTACGCGAACATTCCCATACGGAACTCATGTTCACATCCTCCTCCCTGTGCTTCCACAGCAACCCGAGGCACAGGCCATTCGCCAACAAGGCAAGCAGGCTGACGATGCCCATGGCTTCATAGGTAGGGACTGCCGGGAACACGAGCCGATATGCCACCTGCCCCAGCACGAACAGGCCTGCCGCAAGAATCAGCGAGCCCTTGAACAAGGCGACCTTGGCTTTGGCGGTCGCCCCCCGGCCTACGGCGTACAGGCTCAGGCCGTAGGTGAGCGCATCCCCGAGATTATCGAGCGAGTCCGACAGCAGAGATGAAGAGTTCGCCAGCAGCCCGGCCGTCAGTTCCACCACGAACATGACGGCATTGATCGCGAGCACGAACTTGAGCGTGGCACGCTGCCGACCGGCCAGCGCCTCAATGGAACAGGTTTTGTCTTCGCAGCAATCGGCCATCCGTGATCCTCAGTACCGGCTTGCCAAAGTCAGCCCGCCGGCCTCATTTCGTGCGCACTCATCCGGACTACGTCACTTGCGGTTGCTGCCCGCCACCATCTTGATCTCGAACAGGCGACACTCCAGCGGCCCGTTAAACAGTGGCGTACGCTTGGATGGCGCCAGCCGCATCAGCTTGGGCATGCGCAGGTCGGAGGTCAGGAAATAGGCGTTCCAGCCGGCAAAACGGCGCTTGAGCGCCTCGCCCATTTTCGGATACAGCGCCGCCAGTGCCTCGTCCTCGCCGATACGCACACCGTAAGGCGGGTTGGCAACCAGGGTTCCCGCCTCAGCAGGCGCCTCGGTCTCCACAAAATCGGCACGCGCCAGTTGCACCGCTTCCAGCAGGCCGGCCTGCTCCAGATTTTCCCTGGCGGCACGGACCGATTTCAGGTCGATATCGCTACCGTAAATGTGCAGGAAAGTCACGGGTTTTGCGCGCGCCTGGGCCGCACCACGCAGTTTTTTCCAGGCGGCGGGATCGAAATTCAGCAGTTTCTCGAAAGCGAAGCCGCGATTCAAACCGGGCGCCATATCGAGCGCCATCATCGCCGCCTCCAGCAAAAAAGTTCCGCTGCCGCACATCGGGTCGAACAGTGGCGTCCCCGGCGTCCAGCCGGAAAGCTTGAGGATACCGGCCGCCAGATTCTCGCGCAGCGGTGCCTCCACGCTGGCCCGGCGCTGACCGCGCTGGAACAGTGCATTGCCGGACGTATCGAGATACATGCGGTAGCTGTCGGCGGTGAGATAAACATGCACGCGCACGTCCGGCTGCTTGGTCTCGATATAGGGACGCTTGCCGCCCTCGAGGCGGAACTTGTCGCACACGGCATCCTTGATGCGCAAGGTAACGAATTCCAGGCTTTTCAGCGGGCATTTGACGGCGGTGACCTTGACCATGAACGTGCGGCCAACCGCAAACCATTTCGGCCAGGCCAAGGCATAGGCCGCCTGGTAGAGATCGTCCTCGCTCCGGTAACTTCCCTGCCCGACCTGCCAGAGGATGCGGGTCGCCACGCGGCTTTCCAGATTGGCACGGTAACACAGCGCAAGTTCACCGGAGAATCCGACCCCGCCATCCGTCGGGGCAAGCGACTGTGCCCCTAACTGAGTCAATTCCTCGACGAGGAGGGTTTCCAGGCCGCGCGGACAGGTTGCAAAAAACTGCTGGTTAGCCACGGATACCTCGTTTCAGCGCTTGGCGGAAAGACAGGGTGACAAAGAACGGGTGCAAGCGGGTTTGAGCAATTGCGGGGCACATCATGGCGGTCGATGCGCTCATGGGCGATTCCTTCCTGGGAGAATATCGGGATGCGGGGAGTTCAGGCGGTATTGTCGCGCAGGCGCTGACGAAACTCCAGTACGTCCTCTGTCGTACAGTGCCAGACCGGGGCAGATTCCAGCAAGATGCCAAGCTCGGCTGCGGGTAAAGGACGGCTAAACAGATAGCCCTGGAAATAATGGCAGCCCTGCCCATAGAGAAAACTGTACTGATCCTGGGTTTCGACACCCTCTGCGACAACGTAAAGATTGAGCGACTGCGACATCGCGATAATGGTAGCGGCGATCTGCATGTCGTTGGCATCGTCGGGAATATCGCGCACGAACGCCCGGTCGATCTTGAGTTCATCCACCGGAAGCCTTTTCAGCTTGACCAGCGAGGACTGCCCGGTACCGAAATCATCCACGGCGATTCTCACACCTAGCCGCTTGAATGCATGCAGTACTGAAATCGCGTTCTCCTCCTGCTCCATGATGGCGCCCTCGGTGATTTCGAGGGTCAGCAAGCTCCCGGAAACACCGAAAGCGGCCAGAGAATCCTTCAGCACATCGACTACCTTGTGATCCAGCATCTGGCGGGGGGAAATGTTGATGGCCATTCGGATATCCGGCAGTCCCGCATCCAACCAAGCGGCCAACTGGCGACAAGCAGTGCGGATCACCCATTCGCCCAGCGGGACGATCAACCCGGTTTGCTCCGCGATCGGGATGAACTTGTCCGGGGAAATCATGCCATCCTCCGGCGACTCCCAGCGCACCAATGCCTCGACACCGACAATATTGCCGTTTCCGCCGATTTGCGGCTGGTAATGCAGAGTGAATTCTTCACGCTCGATACTGCGCCGCAGTTTGACCTCGAGGTTCAGACGATCCAGTGCCGCATAGGTCATGGCGGCGGAATAATAGCAATAATTGTTGCGCCCCCCTTCCTTGGCCTCGAACATCGCCGAATCGGCGTTGCGCACCAGATCCACGGCATTGCTGGCATCATCCGGGAAGGCACTGATGCCGATACTCGCGCCAATAAACACCTCTTTGCCATCGGTCAGCGTAAACGGCTGCTCGAACTGCTGCAGGATGCCCTGTGCCGTAGCATCGACCACCTCGTGGTATTTCGAGGCCTTCATCAGCAGCACGAATTCATCGCCGCCGACGCGGGCGAAAAAGTGATGCTGCCTGATCGCCTCGGAAATCCGCTCCGTAATCGACACCAGCAAGGCATCCCCCACCGGATGCCCCATGCTGTCATTGACGTTCTTGAAGTGATCCAGGTCGATATAGAAAAGTGCCAGATTACCATTCTGTTTGCGGGCGATCTCCATCGCTTCGTCCAAACGCGTCTGGAAATACATACGGTTGGGCAGTCCGGTCAAGGGATCATGGCGAGCCAGATATTCGTAGCGAACCTGATTCTCGACAATCTTGCGCTCGGCTTCCAGCATGCGGTCCCGCTCCTTGAGCAACATGCTCTGGCGGATTGCAGCGAGTATCAGCACGGCCATCATGGCCACTACCACGGCATAGCGCACGCTGGGCAACACCCCGTCCAGCGTATTGACCAACATAACGGCAATAGAAGCAGCTACCACCACGAGCAGCGGCAGGAAACGCAGCACGGCCTCACACAAGCGCTCGTAGCGGGCGTCATAGGATACCCGGACGCGCCACAGCATCGCCCCCAACCCCAAGACAGGCCCGGCGACCGAGAATCCGGCATTGAATAGCGTGCCGTCCTCTACCGTCTGATCCAATGTCATGGCATTCCACTTCATCCAGAAAAAACCTTCGCCCAACAGGCCGGCCAGGAAAAACGCCCACCCCCCATCCAGGCGCAGGCGCAATTGCAGCACCATGAGGATGGCCACGCAGGCTGCCGTCAGCAGAAATACCGGATAGGCAACGAAAACCGCCAGTTCGAACACCTCGATATGATGGCTGCGTGGCAGATACAGCGTGAGGACGACGGCCAGCAAAGCCAGCGAGACAGCTGTCGTATCCAGCAGCGCCATGCGGCGTTCCGCCGGTGTCAGCTTATAGCGCAGCGCGGCCATCATGCCTACGATGACCGAGGGGCCCAGCATCAGATAGAAAAAGTCGGAGGGCGCCGGGAATGGATTCCAACCTACATAGACTTGGATGTCCCATAGCCATTGGCCGAATGCCATGGTCGCCAGGCCGATAAAAAACCACAGGCGGGCGGTGCGCTCGACGCCTTTGGCCTGATCGTATCCCAACCAGGCAAGTCCCGAGGCCGCCAAGTAGCAGAGCGTCCAGTGGAAATTATCGAAGAAAACAACCCATTCCCGGCTTGGCGCAAAATGGATGCCCACTGCGGCAATCAGCAGCGTCACGGCGACACCCAGGACGAATATCCATGCTCTAAGTGGCATATTCGTACGATGCTGGAATCGGTCTAGAAAATCAAGCGGTTCGAGGTGTGCTGATTATGGTCGCGCAGGCGCTCGACAAACTCCAGAAATTCGATCTTGTATGCCGACTGCAACTGCTTCGCACGTTCGCGCAAGGAAGCCCAGCGCATGTCCGTCGGCGGGCGGCGGAAACCGAACACAATGATGTTGCCCGGCCGCCCGGTAGGCATTACCAGCACGCGGTGACCGAAGCTCTGCTCGATCCGCTGCAGGTAGACGTCGAAATTCCTGTCGCTGCCCCACAGGTTGATCACCAGCAGTCCATCGTCGCTCAGCGCTTCGGCGCAGCTGTCGAAGAAATCCTGCGAGCACAGGTCGGGCGGCAGCCCTTTGCTGTCGTAGGCATCCATGATCAGCACCTCCGCGCTGCCCGGGTGATCACGCAGATAGGCGACGCCGTCACCTTCCAGCACCTGCAGGCGCGCATCGTCTTCCGGCAGGTAGAAATGGCTGCGCGCAACGGAAATGATCTGCGGATTGATTTCCACCACGCGCGTGCTCAATTCCGGCAGGTAGTGATGAATGAACTTCGGAATGGATCCGCCTCCCAGGCCGATCAGCAACACCTTGCGTGCCTGCGGGCGGAACAGCAGGAACATCATCACGCCACGGGTGTAGGTAAGCTCGAGCTCATACGGCGCCGCAACCCGCATCGAACTTTGCACCGTCACCGAGCCGAGGTGCAGGGAGCGCACGCCTTCGGATTCGCTGACATCGACGCTGTTGCCGTCGCTGACGTTGCGATGAATGCTGCGCCCGGTACGGCGCGAGCCAAGGCGAAACATGCTCACGACAGCGCCCCCTTGAAGCGGCAATCCAGTTCCATCAGCAAGGGATCGATACGCTTGATTTCCAGTAGCACGCGGGTGCCGGCCGCAAGCTCCGGCAGGCTGTGTACCTTGGTGATATAAGGCATACCATCGAGGCGCACCAGGTTCTCGCGCCAGACCGTGGCACCCACCTCGGCCAAGCCCTGCTGTTGCAGGTAGATCAGGCACCAATAGCGTTCCATGCGCGTCTGGAACTCGTTGTAGGCGTTGTAGGCCAGATCGAAGTCGCGCATCGCGGCGCCGAGTGCTTCGCTGTTCTTGTCATAAGCCGGCTCGCTACCCTGCAGCAGAGCCAGCATCTGGCGCTGATTGATGAGGTCCACCGCCCGGCGCAGCGGCGAGGTACTCCAGGCATACTGCGCCACCCCCAGGCCCTGGTGCGGCTCGGCGTTCACGGTCATATACACCTTGCCGCCCTGCTGGGCGCGGTAGATGCCCGGAATGCCGTGTTCCGCCAGCATGCCGCCCCAATGCGCATTGGCATGGATCATCAGCTCCGCCACCAACTTGTCCATCGGCGCACCGCGTTTGCGCGTCGTGATGCGCACCTGGCCAGCCTCTACGTAGAAGTTGTAATCCACTTGTGGCGCGCGGTTGGGGTCGTACTTGCCGCGCGCTTTTTCCAGCGACTCGGCCAAGCGATGCAGGAACGCCAGTCGCTCCCAATAGGGATGCGCATTGGGCGTTTCCCAGTTGTCCTCATTGAAGTGCGGCTCCAGTTCGTCGTGGCGCAGGTTTTCAACGATTTTCACCGCTTCGAGGCGACTATAGCTGTCGACGATGGCGTAGTCTGCCGCCACATCGAGGTACAGCGAAAGCACCGGCCGCCACATGCCGGCATGCAGACTGAACGGCTCCACGACGGCGTCCGGCAGCATGGTGATCTTGTTGCCCGGCATATACACCGTGGACAGCCGCCGCATCGCCACGGCATCCAGCTCGGTGCCGGGAGTGACGCCCAGGGCGGGCGCGGCGATATGGATACCGACGCGGCGCTTGCCATCGGCCAGTGCCTGCACCGAAAAGGCGTCGTCGATCTCGGTAGTGGTCGCGTCATCGATACTGAACGCCTCCACCTCGGCATGCTCGAGCCCGTCCGGTGCGGCTACAGGCGGATGCGCAGCAAAAGCGATGCCGGCCGGGAAATATTCGCGCAGAAATGCGCCGAAATGATAATCATGCGCCGAATCGAGCGCTCCACAGGCTTCCAGCAGCTTGAGATGTCCGAGGCCGGTTTCCGCAGCCGCCTCGTCCAGCGCCTTCCATTCCAGCGCGTTCTTGTCCGGGGCGTAGAGCAGCATATCGAGCTTGTCGCGAAATTCCTGCGGCAGCGTGTGGCCTTTGAGCGCCTCCACATATTCCGCCACCTTTTCCGCCTGCTGGCGCTTGCGCTCCTGAGCAGCCAGCGCGGCCTTGAGGTTGTCCTCCGGAGCGGCCTTGTAGCGGCCCTTGCCCTTGCGGTAGAAATACATCGGCGCCGCATGCAAGCTGATCGCGGCAGCGGCGGCCTGCATCGGGGTCGGCTTACCGCCGTAATATTCAGCCGCCAACTCCTCGAAGCCGAACTCCTCCTCGCCGCAACATTCCCAGAGAAAATCCGCCGCCAGCGTTTCCGCCTCGGCCTGCGCCTGCTCCATGAAGCTCGCCAGCGTCCCCTCGAACTTGAGCAGCACATTCGCCGCCTTGATCTTGGAGCGCTTGCCGGTAATCGACTCCACCTGGAGGGAGCCCGGGTTCTCGGTCATCACCGAGGCCACCTTGAAACTGCCCTCTTCTTCGTAAAATACGTTCAAAACCTGTCCCTGCATGCCTGATCAAACCGGACGCCATTGTACCCGTCATCCCGCCGGCCGACACAGAGATATGGCGCGTCCAGCCCTTCTTGCCCGGCCGGCGTTCTGGTATCTTTGCACCTTTGGCTTCGCCGAATCGAGACTGATCGCCATGCACGCCCCCACCGCCTTTCACATCCAGGATCGCGAAGCCCTGCAGGAATTCCTCGATGCGTTGACCGACCGCGTACCCGGCATCGAGCACGACGTTGCGCGTCTCAAGCACAAGCCGGGCGACAAGGTGCTGATCGCCAACCTGTTTCGCGCCCTGCACACCATCAAGGGCGATGCGGCCATGTGCAAGATCGAGATCGGCGTGCAGATCGCGCATCCGATCGAAAGCCTGCTGGGCCGACTCAGAAACGGCGAAATCGGGTTCTCCGGCGTACTGGCCGAGGCCGTGCTGCTGGCACTGGACCGGCTCGAACTGGCCAGCCGGGCGCTGGCCGAAGACCGCACGCTCGAACACCTCAAGCTCGCGGAACTGGTATCCGCTCTCAATGCAATGGAGACCGCTCCGGCCGATACGCTGGACGACCATGCCGCCGCGCTGATCAAGGAGGTAACCGGCTTTCGCCCCGCAGCCCTCGCCGGCCGGCAGCCCTCCTTCGGCACGGCCGCTCCGCGCGCAAACGGCAGCGTCGCCGATCTCCAGTTCTTTCGTACGCTGGCGCTGCAATACGAAGCCCGCTCGCCGCTTTTCTCGGGGCGCACCGAACGCCAGCTTCAGCTGGCCCTGGATACCAACCAGGCCGCCGGCAACCCGATCGACCCACTGCAGCTGGAAGCAGCCGTCATCATGCACGATATCGGCATGCTGTTCGTACCGGAATCGGTTTGGCTGAAAACCGGCGAGCTGAGCCCGCGCGACCGCCAGATGCTACATGCCCACCCCGGCTACGGCGCCGGCCTGCTGGATCGCATGACCGGCTGGAAGCCGGCGGCCGAAATCATCCTGCAGCATCACGAGCGCCGGGATGGCGGGGGCTATCCGAATGGTCTTAGCAACGACCGGATCGTCCCGGGTGCAAAACTGCTGTCCATCGTCGACACCTTTGAATCGGTAACGCTGAAGCACCAGCAGCGCGGCCGCAACCGCTCCCTGATCCGCGCCATTGCCGAGATCAATGCCTGCGACGACCAGTTCGACCCGGCCTGGATCGCCCATTTCAATACAGTCATCCGCCGCATGGTCGAAGGTTAGCCGCACCCCTCTTATGGATTCGCGTATCCCGGTAACGCTGCTGTCCGGCTTTCTCGGCAGCGGCAAGACCACGCTGCTGAATGCCCTGCTGCGCCATCCGGGCATGGGCAATACGGCTGTCGTCATCAATGAACTGGGGGAAGCCGGCCTCGACCACTTGCTAGTCCGTACGGTCGAGGACAGCTATATTGCCGATAACACCGTGCTACTGGGCTCCGGATGCCTGTGCTGCACGCTGCGCACCGAGCTGGCGGACACCCTGCGCGATCTGTATTTCAAGCGCATGGTAGGGGCGGTTCCGCAGTTCGATCGGCTAGTCATCGAAACCACCGGACTGGCCGACCCCGGTCCCATCCTGGCCAACCTGCTCGACGAGTCGGTAATCGCTTCGGCTTATCGGCTCGATACGGTGACGATTACGGTAGACGGCCTGTACGGACTGGCGCAACTGGAACAGCATCCGGAAGCCCGCAAGCAGGCCGCCGTGGCGGATGTGTTGCTGCTGACCAAAAGCGATCTCGCCGAATCCTCTGCGCAAGACATGCTGGCCCAGGCTCTCGCCGCCATCAATCCCGGGGCGGCGCAGTACCGCATTAGCCATGGTGCGGTTGATCCGGCAGTGGTTGTCGATGCAGGGTTATTCACGCGCGATGGGCAACAGGTGCAAGCGCAGCGCTGGTTACGAGCGCCCAAACCGGCCCTGTTCTCGGGCCTCTCGGCGGCCCGAGTGCACGCGGACGATATCGCAAGCATCAGCATTACGCTGCCCGGGCCGGTGCTATGGGCGGACATGGAACCCCGCCTTGCCGATCTCTGCCGCCAGCATGGAGAACGCTTGCTGCGGCTAAAGGGAATACTGTACGCGAAAGATCAGCCCGCCCCGCTGGCGGTGCATGCGGTGCAGCACACCCTGCACGCACCCGTGCCTCTGCCGCTGCTAGAAGAAACCGAAACCACCTCGCGCCTTGTCGTTATCGGCAAGCGCCTGGACGAAGCACGGCTGCGCGATACGCTTACTCCACCCGGAAGCCCACCTTGATCGTCACCTGCCAGTGTGCAATGTTGCCGTCCATGATGCACCCGCGCGTTTCCACCACCTCAAACCAGTCCATGTGCTTGACCGATTGACCTGCCTTGGCGATGGCATTGCGGATCGCATCGTCCGTACCGTTCGGCGAAGACCCCACCAACTCAATCATCTTGTATACGTGACCTGACATGGCGTTACCCCCAAGTGATGAAAATCTCAGTCCATGATGCGCGCAGCGACCGCGAATGTCGATAGCGCAGTCAGGCTGGAAACAGTTGTGTCCATGATTCCGCCGCTTCCGGCCTGGCAAACAGATAGCCTTGATGGATTACCTTGCCTCGCGCGTTCAGAAAATTCGCCTGCTCTTGCGTTTCCACCCCCTCCGCCACCACTTTGAGGTGCAGGTGCTCCGCAACCGCCAAGATCACTTCGACCAGGGCCGCGTCGTCCGGATCGGTCGGGGCGTCCTGCACGAATGTCTTGTCGATTTTGAGTTCATGCAGGGGCAGTCGCTTGAGGTAGGCAAGCGAGGAATAGCCTGTCCCGAAATCATCGACCGAGAAATGAATCCCGAGCGCGGCCAACTCCGTCATTTTGGCAACGACATCGGTCAGATTATCGATCATCAACCCTTCCGTCACCTCCAGTGTCAGGTAGGCCGGATCGGCACCTGACGCCTGCAACCGTCGCTTGACCCATGCAACGAAGCCCGCCTGGCGGAAATGGCGCGGGCTGATGTTGACGGCGATACGCAGCGAACCATGCTGCAATTGGAGGCGCGCCAGCAGGCTGCAGACCTCGCCGAATATCCAGTCGTCCAGATCCACGATCAGGTCCGATTCTTCGGCCACCGGTACGAAAGCTGCGGGAGACAACAGTCCTCGCTCGGGATGCTGCCAACGCACCAGGGCCTCGGCGCCGACGATGTTTCCATCCGTATCCACCTGGGACTGCAAGTACAGCCGCAGTTGCCCCTCCGCGATTGCACGCCTGAGCTCGCGTTCGGTCTGGAAGCGCTGGCTGGCCATTTCACCCATATCGGATTCGAAGAAGGCGGTCTGGTTGCCACCGTTCTTCTTCGCCCGGTGCATGGCTGTGTCCGCACGACGCAACACCTCCTCGGGCGCGTCGTAATCCATTTCCGGGAACAACGTGACGCCGAGGCTGACGGTCACGCTGACCTCCTGCTCGCCGGCGGCGAAAGGCTGCCGCATCGCCATATGGATTTTTTTCGCGACGACATGCGCATGTCGCCCTGTCGCCTCCAGCGTATGATCGAGCCCATAGAGCAGAATCACGAATTCATCCCCGCTCAACCGGGCCAAAGTGTCGTCCTCGCGCAGGATGGAGGCAAGTCGCTCGGCAAATATCTTCAGCAAGGCATCGCCCGCCTTGTGTCCCAGGGCATCGTTCAACATCTTCAAGCGGTCGATATTGAGAAAAATGAGAGCGCCCATATGCTTTTCGTGGCGTGACAGGGTCATTAACTGCTCCAGCCTGTCCATCATCAGCACGCGATTCGGCAGCCCGGTCAACGCATCGTAATAAGCCAGCTGGTGAACACGCGCCTCGGCCAGTTTGCGCTCGGTGATGTCGAGCATGACTCCCTGCAGGCAAACAGGCTGCCCGCTTTCATCCTTGACGACCTGAGCTTCGTCGCGAAAGGCGCGCCATTCGCCGCTGCGGGTTTTGAGCCGATACTCGGCCAGAAATTTCTCGCCCGTGCGATGCGATTGCTTCAACAAGCGAAGTACGTTCTCGCGATCCTCGGCATGCATGGAGGCTATGAACAAATCCGGGTTCTGCAGCCACTCTTCCGCCGAATAGCCCAGAGCCGCCACCTGCGGGCTGATGTAGGTTGTCGAACTATTCGCATCGAGCGAGGCGCGATAGATGATCGCCGGCACCTGCTCGGTCAGCAGGCGGTAACTGCTCTCACTCTCATACAGCTTGCGCTGCGCCAGCAGCTTTTCCTCCTGCATGATGCTTTCACGCCGGCTGGCGGCAACCATGCTGCCGACCAGTTGACGCATCAGTCCATAAAGCAATGCCGAGGTAACGGCAACGAAGAGCCAGCCCTTGGCGGTGCTGGCGCGCACGATGTCCGCAGAAGTATCGAACATCATGGCGACCACCTTGTCGGAGAGCAGTATCCAGAGCCCCGCGAACGCGGCATAGATCATAACGATGGCCCAGACCCGGCCGAATGGGATCGCCGCTTTTATGGAAAGTGCTTTATCAGAAACCGGCTGTTCGCTCATCGCATTCATCGGGCGGCTTCCCGCAATCATGGTTATCCATCATTGCCCTCTACCACGGCAAGACGCCGACCCCGTCTCCGATCATTTGGACATGTGGTTTCATACTATCGCGACACCCTCAAGGACACACTCCCCCAAATGAAGCATTTGTGCAAAGTTGCCGAAGCGGCAATCCAAGGGATACCGCTGCACGATCGGGAGCGATACTCAAACGATGTCAGCCACATCGCGCCGCGTAAACGCGGCAAGGTACTGCAGCAGCTCTTCTTCCTGATAGGGTTTGCCCAGATAGACGTTGACGCCCAGATCTTCGGCATATTTGCGGTGTTTATCCGCGGTACGCGAGCTGATGACGATCAATGGAATATGGGCGGTTCTCGCGTCGCCCCGTATCGCACGCGACAGCTCGAAGCCATCCATGCGAGGCATCTCGATATCGAGAAGAATCACGTCAGGCAGCACCGATTCAAGCTGTTGCAGCGCGTCCACGCCATCCTTGGCCGCCAGCGCCGCGTACCCTTCGCGCGTCAGCAAGCGCGTAATCACCTTGCGCATGGTCAGCGAATCGTCCACCACCAGAATGGTTGGCGGCTGCTCCTGCGCCGTCACCGATTCCGAGACCGCACCCCGGTCCGCTTCCGAGACCTCGCGGAATGCCAGCTGGATCGGATTCAGCACCAGCATCACCTTGCCATCGCCCATCACGGTGGCGCCGGCGACCCCGCCCATGCCGGCCAGCTGCGGGCCGATATTCTTGACGACGATTTCGCGGTTGCCGCGGATTTCATCCACCATCAGGGCGATACGGCGTACGCCGCTGCGCAACAGCATGATGGGCGTATAGGGCTGGGTTTCAGGCAGTTGATGCAGACCGAGCAATTGGGACAACAGATGCAGAGGATACTGGCGCCCCCCCCAGGCGAAATAGCCCTGCTCGCGAATGGCCGCCAGTGCGCTGTGCTTGACCTTCTGCACCTGCTCGACCATGGTCGATGGCAACAGGAATTCGTCCTTGCCGATGCGCACCAGCACCGTCTGGTTGATCGCCAGGGTCAGCGGCAGGTAGATCGTGAAAGTGCTGCCGCGCCCCGCCTCGGAGGCCACCTCGATGCGCCCGCCGAGCGCCGAGATATCGGCCCGTACCGCATCCAGTCCAACACCGCGGCCCGATACCTGACTCAGCGTTTCCGAAGTGGAGAATCCCGCTTCGAAAATCAGCGAGACCGGATCGATCGCGCTTTCCGCAAGGTCGTCCAGCAGCCCCAGCGCCTGTGCGCGCGCCTTGATCTTTTCATGATCCAGCCCGCACCCGTCATCGCCGAGGGCGAGGATGATTTCGTTTCCTTCCTGGCGCGCTTGCAGCTGGATCAGGCCCGCCTTGGGCTTGCCGAGGGAGGCACGCTTGCGCGCATCCTCAATGCCGTGCGCGATCGCATTGCGCAGCAAATGCTCCAGCGAGCCGACGATCTTTTCCAGCACGCTACGATCAATTTCTATCGTTTCGCCACGAATTTCCAGCCCGGCCGGTTTTTTCAGCTCGGCGGCGGTCTGGCGGACGATGCGATGCAAGCGCTCCGACACGCTGTCGAGTCGCACCATGCGCGTCCGCATCAGCCCTTGCTGCAATTGCTTGGTCATGCGCGACTGTTCGTTCAGCGCAGCCTCGGTTTCGCTCAGGTTGGCCATCAGGCCTTGCTGCACGGTAGCAACGTCGTGCACGCTCTCGGCCATCATGCGCGTCAACTCCTGGATTCGGGTGTAGCGGTCGAACTCCAGCGGATCGAAGGTTTCATCTGCTTCCTGCAGTTGTGTGAGACGTGACTGCATCTGCGTTTCCGCGTCGATTTCCGCCTCCCGCAACTGGCTGCGTAAACGGATCACGCTATCCGTCAGCTCCAGCAGGGCGCTCTTGAAGGTTTCCATCTGCCGTTCGATGCGCGACCGGGCAATGCTGACCTCCCCGGCTTCGTTGACCAGATGATCGATAGCCTCGGATCGCACCCGCATCATCGGAGTCACGGCAATCGTGTCCGGCGTCTGCAGTTCCGCACCCATCATGGCTTCAGCTACCACTGCAGCCCCCGCCGCATGATGGCGCAGTTCGTCCAGCTGTTCACTGATGCTGTCGTATTGCCTGAAGAATGCAGTAAAACTGCGTGCCGTGGGCTTGCCTTTGGCCAGCGCTTTTTCGATCTGCGTTTCCAGTTCGTGCAGGTCATCGCCCATGCGCAATGCGCCTGCCATACGTGCGCTACCCTTGAGTGTATGCAGCGCCCGCTGCAAGGCCTGCTGCGGGTCGACAGACTCCGGCGCCCCCTGCCACTCGCGTAGCTGACGGCCGACCAACGGCATCAGTTCGCTGGATTCTTCCAGGAAAACCTCAAGCAACTGCTGGTCGATATTGCTGCTCTCCTGCTCTGGCACAAAAGCAGGCACGCTGTCCAGCAGCGCATCATCTGTCCGGGAGACCTTCTCGGACTCGATCACCGGTGCTGCCGGTACCGGTTCGGCTACCGTTGCCGGAGGCGGAGTTTCCTCGGACGGCTCGATTAACGGCTCTAACGTCTCAGTGTTGGTCGCGACCTCCTCGCGCAGTGCTTCGCACAGCCACTTGGCCTCGGACGGCCGGCGGCAATTCTCGATCTTTTGCAGCATGGCCCGCAATGCCACCAGCGACTGATCGAACAGATGCAGCGCCTCCGGCGGCGCCGCCTTGAACTGCGGCGTCAGCCTCTCCAGCCACGACTCCAGCGCCCCGCCCAGATCGGACAATGCGGCGAATCCCACCGTACGCGAAACGCCCGCCAGTGTATGGGCCGGCCGTGCAATATCGGGGATGGGCGGCTCCACCTGAGCTTTGGCCGCGGCCAGAATCTGTTGCAGCAGTGCCAGATTGCCATGCGCCTCGCCCAGGAAGATATCGAACAGCGGCCGGCTGACGACTTGCCGGCCGCCGATCACCACATCGTCGCCCGGGTGCTCCGATACCGCCGCTGTGGCCAGCTCGGCATCTGCTATTGGCGTTGTGGCTACCGGCTCCACAGTGGCCTCAGCCGCTACCGGATGCAACAATGCCTCCGCACGCGCTTTCCAGAGGCCGGGAGCCAGGGATACCTCGCCCTGCGTGAACAGCACTTTCACCCACTGCTGGAATTGCGCGCTGACGCTGTCGATGAAGTCCAGCACCGGCGCGCCAACCCCGCTACGCAGGTCGATCAGGTGATTCAGTACTTGTTCCACTGCCCACGCCACTTCGCCCATTGCCGTCAACCCGACCGTGCGGCCGCTGCCCTTCAAGGTATGGAAAGCTCGGCGCAGCGTAATCAACTGATCATGGTCATCGGGATGCGTGCGTAGCGCCTGCATGCAGGCAATTATCGTCTCGTGGACTTCGCTGGCTTCGGCCAGGTAGACTTCCAGCAATTCGTCATCCAGGGCGCGATCGAGCACGGTCTCCGGCGCGGTAACGGGCTCCGTTGCCGTTTCGACTACCGCATCCGCAGCACCAGCCGGCAGCGCGGCAAGCGCGTCAGCAAGACGGCCAGGAATCGGGGCGATAGCGCGACCGGCATCGTTGTCGCCCTGCAGCAATCGATCAAGATAGAAGTCGAGCGCGCTTATGCTCTCCGCCACCAGTTCGAAATTTTCCATGGTCACGGTGGCCGCGGACTGAGCGAAGCGCTCGACCAGTGCCTGCGTCCCCTCGATCACTGCCGCGGCAACTGGCTGTTCGAGCATGCGGAATGCGCCGCCGACCTGTTTGAACAAGGGCGACAAGGCCGCCAGTTCGCCTGTCAAACCGGCATTGCGGAAAAAATCGTCCAGCGCCTGCTCCACGCTCCGAAGGTTGGCGCGGATTTCATCGGCAACCTGTGCCAGCACTGCCAGCGTTTCATCCCGGCTTATTTCCGCAGTTGCCGATGCAGCCGGCTGCGCCTCCTCGCCCGGCAGCATGGCGCGCGTTGAAACGACTTGTGCCACAGCACTGTTGAGCGCGCTTTCCAGTGTTTTCCCACTGGAACCCAGTGCGCTTTCCAGCATCAACAATGCAGTCGCCATTTCGATGGAGAACATCGGATCCAGCGCATCCGGACTCGCCGCGATGATTTCTGCGCATGACGCAATCCCCGCCAAGGCCTGCACGAGGTCGTCGCGCCTATTTGCAGCTCTGGCTTCGAGTGTGCGTGACTTGTCCAGAAACATCGCTCGCGCAGCCTGCTCGCCTGCCGAAACCTGCATCCAGCAGTCCTTGATCTCCCCCAGGCGAGAACGGATGTCGCCCAGCAGCGCGGTGTCTTCCTGTACCAGCGGTCGCAGCCCCTCAGCTTCTCCCTCCGACTCGTAGTACTTGTCCAGCCCGAACACGCCCTTGATATCACGCAAACGCTCGGTAACCGGCTCGGAAATAGCGATGTAATAAAGTACTTCGCGCAGCAGCCGAGTGTTGGGCTTGGCGTTGCCTTGTGCGAGATAGTGAATCTGGCGCTCCAGTTGAAGCAGGAGCTGTCGTGCATGCTTATCGAACTGGACGATGCCCTGCGCGATTGCCTCCAGCAGGCCAACCGCCGCCCACCATAGCGTTTTGTGCGAAGGCAAGGCCTGCGCCCGCCCCACCGCTTCCAGGGCATCGCGCATTCCCATCAGCAGTTCCGGATTGTGTGGAGCCTTGATCCACTGCACCAGCAGCTTGCGATAGGCTTGCCCCTGCGCGTCGAGATAGGCTGGCAGTTCCACTTCCTCCGGAATCACCGTTTCGAGACTGGCCGGAGCGCTATTGAAAAGGTCGGGGAAGAACAGTGCGCTGGCTTGAACCTCCGTCATACCCTGCGCCTGCTGCATCGCCTGATATTCCGGCCACAAGCGCAAGGGATTGTCCGGAGCGCCGCCAATCAGCGCCTGGATGTATTGGCGGAGCGCCTTGAGCGCACGTGCCAGCGTTTCGGAATGTTCGGTCGAAGCCGGAACTTCACCCTTGGACAAAGCGCCGGCATAGCGCTCGATTTCCTCGGCAAAATGCTGCGCCCCTTCCAGTCCTACCATGGAAAGCGCACCGCTCACCTGATGCACATGTGTCAGGCAATAACGCAACGGCGAGGCATCGTCAGGCGCAGCCGCGAATTCGTCGGCCCGCAACAGCGCATCGGCGAGGGCGTGATCGATTTCGTCTTTGACCCAGCTCAGCGGGCCAATATCAAATTCCATAGAAATTCCATAGACACGTTCGAGCCTGTTTATCTTTAGGCGAGCTTGAAGCCGGAAACGGAAGCACGCAGCTCCTCGGCAAGACCTGTCAACTGGCCGATGGAACCCGCGGTCCGGCGAGTGCCGTCGGTGGTTTGCGAGGTAATGGCCTGGATTTCCTGCATCAGCAGCGTCACCTTTTGTTCCATTTCGGTCTGCGCGCGCGTCGCCTGTGAAATCGAGGCAATCAGCCCGGCCAGGCTAGCCGTCACCTCACCGATCTCGTTCAGCGCCTGACCGGCTGCATCGGACAACTTGGCTCCTTCCACCACACCCTCGGTACTGCGTTCCATCGCGGAGACCGCGTCGTTGGTATCCTGCTGAATGGTCTTCACGATCGCGCTGATCTGTTTGGTCGCCTCGGAAGAACGCTCCGCCAGCCGCTGCACTTCCTCCGCCACCACGGTGAAACCACGCCCGGCCTCCCCTGCCGAGGCGGCCTGAATGGCGGCATTGAGCGCCAGAATGTTGGTTTGCTCGGTAATATCGGAAATCAGTTCCACGATCTCGCCGATCTCCTGCGAGCTCTCGCCCAGGCGTTTGATCCGCTTGGAGGTTTCCTGGATTTGCGTACGAATGTCGTTCATGCCGGAGATGGTGTTCTGCACGGCCACCGCACCTTGTGATGCGGCCTGCAGGGAGCGCTGCGCCACCTCGGCAGACTGGCCGGCATTGGCCGAAACATCGTGGATGGATTGCGCCATCTGCTGCACGGCAGAGCCGGCTTCGCTGATTTGCTGCGACTGCTTTTGCGCTGCGGCAAGCAGACCGGTGGTCACGGATTGAGCCTCGCTTGAAGCCGCCGTCACTTGCTCGGTCGCGCGGTTGATCTCACCTACCAGCGTGCGCAGGCTGTCGATGGTGTAGTTGATGGAATCGGCAATTGCGCCGGTAATGCTCTCGGTCACCGCGGCCTCCACCGTCAGGTCACCGTCGGCCAGGTCGCCCATTTCATCGAGAAGCCGCAACACGGCCTCCTGGTTGCGCATGTTCTCCTGCTCTACTTTCTCGAAATGCAGTTGCGCCTCGCGCACCTGGCGTTTACCCAGCATCACCAGCACCGCGGCTGCCAGCACGATGAAAACGGCCGCGACTGCCACCCACAGGTGCGAGCGCAGATCGCCACGGACCGCCTGCGCCAGGATATCGCCGGCATTCGCGAGACGATCGCTCGCAACGGCGAGATTGAGAGTCATCACCGCCAATTGCTCGCCGGCCTCGGGTTTGCCATGATCGAGGCCGGATTTGAGCTGGCTGTCGATGGCCTGCCATTGCGCAACCACATCGTCCAGCGCAGCCGACACGCCGCCGCCATACCCGAGGACTCCACCGCTCGACTGCAGTGCCGCAATTGCACCAGCAGCCCTGGAGCGACTGGACTTGATACGTCCTGCCGCATTGGACTGCTCCAGCACCACCATGGGTACATCCTTGGCAATGCTCTGGGCAGCGACCTGGATGGCAGCGATGTCCTCCAGGTAGGCCATGTCGTGTTCCTGTTTCAACACATTCATGATCAAGGCTACCGCGGCAAGCGCACCAAACAGGGAGGCCAGCGCGACCGCTCCACGCGCCGAGAAATGGGCGGACTCGGCAGCCGCTGGACGACTGCGCGACAGGCGACCGCCACCGATTTTCAGCCAGAGATTGGTCAGTACTGCTCTATCCAACGCCATAATGCTCCCCTAAAGACTCGTGTTTCCGGGCTCAACGCTCGCCCAGCGCGATTTTCATGAATGCCGGCAATGCCAGCAAAGCCTTGATATCGATTTCCTGCCAGGTCTCTCCGGCCGTATCTCGAAACACACGACCACCCAGCCAGTTACCGGCCTGCGCCGCTTCCGGCTGCTCTTCCATCTGGTCGAGCGGCCGCAATCCGGCGATCGCACTCACAAGCAGCGCTGCGTGTGCCTTGTACTTCGGGTGCAGCAGCAGGATCCGGCTGGCTGGCGTCAATGTCGTCTGCGCCTGACCGGAGAAACGGCCGAGATCGCTGATGCCGTAGAGATTGCCGCGTACATTCGCCATGCCGAGAAACCATGGTTTGCTGAGCGGGACCGGGTGCATTTCCGGTACAGGCAGCACCTCACCGACGTCGTCCAGTCGCACCAAAAGCCGCAGATCGCCTGCCCGCACACCAAGGCGATTGCGCGCACTCGCGTCTGCGGAGCGGCTCCGGTCCTTGATACGCACCAGGATGTCTTCCTGGTATTTGCGCAGATCGAGCGTCTTGGCCATGGTTCGATCGGCCTGCTCAGCCGAGCGCCGCGATCTTGGCCAGGATATCGAGCTCGTCCACCGGTTTGATGACGCACTCCTTGGCACCCTGGCGCAGCGCCCACACCCGGTCGGTCAGCTGCTCCTTGCCGGTACAGACGATGACCGGGATATGCGCGGTCTCAGGCGCCTTGGTCAGCGCGCGCGTCGTCTGGAATCCGTTCAACCCCGGCATGATCACATCCATGATCACCAGATCGGGCAATTCCACCTTTACGCGCTCCAGTGCTTCCTCTCCGGATTCCGCCTGGCTTACCGCAAATCCGTTGCGTGTCAGCATCTCGCTGAGGTAATACCGATCCGTCGCCGAATCATCCACGATCATGATGTTGGTAATGGGCATGCCGTCACTCTCGATGCTTCAGGTTAAGGATTATTTGGGAACATGGCGCGTCACCGCATCGAGCAGGCTGTCGGCGGTAAACGGCTTGGTCAGGTATTCATCGGAGCCGACCATGCGCCCACGCGCGCGGTCGAACAAGCCATCCTTGCTGGATAGCATGATTACCGGCGTATTGCGATATCGCTCGTTTTTCTTAATGAGGGTGCAGGTCTGGTAGCCGTCGAGGCGCGGCATCATGATGTCGACGAAGATCAAGTCCGGCTGGTGGTCGGCAATCTTGGAAAGCGCGTCGAAACCGTCTTCGGCGAGGATGATTTCGCAGCCGGCACGGCCCAGAAAGATTTCGGCGCTACGGCGAATCGTGCTGCTGTCGTCAATCACCATCACCTTGATGCCGGCAAGGCTGTTCGCCGTATCCACAGAGCCTCCTCTAGTAATTTTTATGGTTATCCGGCCCTGATACGCCGGATCGGCGGTTTGCCCGCCTGCTTCCCCGAGCCATTATGTCCGTGGGGAAAAAATTAATCTAGCGCCTTTCGTCCCGGATTTTCGTCCGCTCGTCGCATCGCGCCAATTGCTGTTGCCCGAGAAATTCAGTTGGGTTTAAACTCGCCGCAAGCCCGGTTCGATAACAAGGGCACGTAATCGAACGATTACGATAAAAATGCTCAAGCCATTGAAAAGTATTGCGTTTCCCGTCACACACAATAACGTCGGGCTGCGCCATCAAGATCGCTTGCGCCCGTGATTTGTGACCTAACATGGAAACATCGACATGCTGATCAAACAGGAAGCCATTACCGCAAAGCAGTCGCTGAAGGATCTGGCCAAAGCCTCTCCCCTCCCCGCCGCCGGGCTCGTTCTGGTGTTCGGATCGGTTAAGCGATTTGACGAGGGTAAGCTCGCATCCACCCTCAAGGAGCGTTACCCCGCGGCGCAGATCATTGGCTGCACCACCGCTGGCGAGATCAACGCCGACGGAGTGTTCGACGACAGCCTGCAGATCACCGCAATCCAGTGGGAAAAGTCCACCATGCGCGTCGCCGACATGCGCGTCGGCGACATGAAAAGCTCCTTCCAGACCGGAGCCTCGCTGGGCTCCACGCTCAAAGCAGACAATCTACGCGCCGTGCTGGTCTTCTCCGACGGCCTGAGCGTCAACGGCACCGACATCCTCAAGGGTTTCCAGAGCGTACTCGGCGACGAAATGCCCATCGTCGGCGGCATGGCGGGAGACAATGCGGCTTTCACGCGTACCCTGCTGCTGCATAACGACAAGGTCACCGACAACCTGGTGGTCGCGATCGGTCTCTACGGCGACCACCTGATTACCGCCAGCGGCGCGCTGGGCGGCTGGAAGCCTTACGGTCCGCCACGAAAAGTGACGCGCTCGGACAAGAACGTGGTGTACGAAATGGATGGCAAGCCGGCGCTACCGCTGTATCGCATGTATATCGGCGAGCATTACGCCAAGGGCTTGCCGGGCACCGGCCTCAAATTCCCGTTTGCAATTGTGGGTGAAAAAGGCCGCGACGTGGAAACCGTGCGCACGCTGCTCAGCATCGATCCGGACAGCAACAGCCTGACCTTCGCCGGCGATGTACCGGAGGGCGAAACCGTGCGCCTGTGCCAGACCAACCACGATCGCCTGGTAGAAGGCGCTGGCGGCGCCGCCAGGATGGTGTCGCAATCGTTGCCGGAGCAGGCAATGCAATTCCCTGGGTTGGCCATCTGCGTCAGCTGCGTCGGCCGAAAGCTGGTGATGGCGGAACAGATTGCCGACGAAATCCATATTGTGAAGAACACCCTGGGTTCGCAAGCGGCGATCACCGGCTTTTATTCCAATGGCGAATTCTGCCCCGGCTCCAGCAGCGACCAGAGCGTGCTACACAACCAGACCATGACCATCGGCTATCTGGCCGAGGACATGACTGCCTGATTTCCCCTTTCTGGGCAGCAGGGCTAAAGCAACTCTGCCCAGATTTTTTCCAAGCGCTTCACCGACACCGGGAATGGCGTCTTCAACTCCTGCGCAAACAGCGACACGCGCAGCTCCTCGATCAGCCAGCGGAAGTCTTCCAGTTCCGGCGTCACGCTATCCGATTTGCGCGCGGCGGACAGTCCGATTTCCCAGCGTTGCCAGAGCTCCTGGATGGCTTGAGCATGGCGCATATCCCGCTCCGCGGCGCCCGGATATTTGTCCAGTCTAAGTTTCATCGCCTTGAGGTAGCGTGGCAGGTGCTGCAGGCGTTCCCACGGCGTGCTGCTGAAAAAGCGCTTGGGCAGCAGGCGGGCGAGCTGCTCTTCCACTTCGCGTTTCAGGCGTGACTGCGCAGGCGGCAGACTGGCGAGTTTTTGCGTCAGCGGCTGAATCTCGGCGGCAATCGCTTGCGCAAGTCGCGCCGCCCCCTCCACTACAGCAGGCAGGCGTGTGCGGGCGCGCTGCTTCAACTGCATGAATTCGGCATTGGTGCGCGGCAGATCGTCATCGCCGATAAAAGCACGGTCGGCAATCGTGGTCAGCATGTCTTCGCGCAATTCGTCGGGCGTCATGACATGGCGCAGCAGCAGCGCGTACTGGTTGAACCCGGGTAGCCCTTTTTCCAGCTGCTTCATCTGCTCCTTCAGTTCAAACCGCATCAACCGGCGCACACCTTGGCGATGCGACAACCGTGCAGCAGAAGCGGTATCGAACAGCTTGACGGCCACGCTTTCACCCTCATCCTCCAGCGCCGGATAACCGGTCATCTGGCGGCCGTTGCGGGAGAAATCCAGTTGCTTGGGCAAGTCGCCGAAGTCCCACTGCTTGAGGCCGGATTTTTCGAACTCCGGCGAGGCATCGCGGAAGGTGAGCTGCGCAGCCTGGCCGAGCTGGTTGCGCAACGCGACCCAGTCGCGTCCCATGCCGAGCTCGCGCCCGGCGTCGTCCACCACGCGAAAATTCATCAGGAGGTGCGATGGCACCGCTTCATGCCAGTCGGCGGGAGACACCTTCAAGCCAGTACGCTGCTGGATATACGCAGCCACCGTATCCAGCACCCTGCCCTCGCCTATTCTGGCCCGCTCCAGGAAGCCGGTGACGAACTCCGGCACCGGCACGCAGACGCGACGTACGGTCTTGGGCAGCGCCTTGACCAGATAGGTGATCTTCTCCCGGAGCATGCCGGGCACCAGCCATTCGGCCCGGGTCGGATCGAGCTGGTTGAGCAACGCCAGCGGGATCGTCGCCGTTACACCGTCCAGCGGATGCCCCGGCTCGAAACGATACTTGAGCGCAACCTCCGCGCCGTCAAGGTCAAAAGCCTCTGGGAACTGGGCCTCCGTCACACTACTCGCTGCATGCCGCATCAGATCGTCGCGCGTGAGGAACAGCAGCCTGGGATTTTCCTTTTCCGCATCCTGGCGCCACTTCTCGAAGGTAATGCCATTATGGATGCCGGCCGGAATACGCGCCTCGTAGAACGTGAACAGCGCATGCTCGTCCACCAGCACGTCCTGGCGGCGCGCCTTGTGCTCCAGCTCCTCGATTTCGGCGATCAGCTTCTTATTCGCAGCGAAAAATGGCGCGCGCGTGTCGAACTCCATGTTCGCCAGCGCCTCGCGGATGAAAATTTCGCGCGATTCTTCCGCATTGATCGGACCGTAGTGCACGCGCCGTTTCGGCACCACGGTGAGCCCGTAAAGGCTGACGCGCTCCCAGGCCACCACCTGGGCCGGCTTGCGGTCCCAGCGCGGGTCGCTGTAATGACTTTGCGTCAATCCCCGTGCCAGCGGCTCGACCCAGTCGGGGTTGATCTCGGCCACGCAGCGCGCATACAGCTTGGCGGTTTCCATCAATTCCGCCGCCATCACCCACTTGGGACGGCGTTTTTTCAGGGATGACCCGGGGGCGATGTAATAGCGGATGCCGCGCGCGCCGAGATAGCTTTCCGCCTCGCCGTCACGGAAACCGATATTGCCGAGCAGGCCCGACAGCAAGGCGCGATGAATCTGGTCATAACTTGCCTCCTGCTCATTCGGACGCAACTCCATGTCCGCGGCGATGCCGGCCAACTGGCCGTGCAGCTCGCGCCATTCCTTCAAACGCAGGAACGACAGGAAATTCTGGTGACATTTGTTGAGCAGTTCGCGATTGCTCTTCTTGTGCTTTAGCGCATCCTCGTACCAGTTCCACAGCTTGAGGAAGCCCATGAAATCGGAGCGCTCGTCGGCGAATTTCGCATGCGCCTGGTCCGCCGCTTCCCTTTTATCCATCGGCCGCTCGCGCGGGTCCTGCATCGCCAGCGCGGCACCGATGATCAGGATTTCCCTGAGGCAGTTTTCCTTTTTCGCCGCCAGGATCATGCGCCCGATGCGCGGATCCAGCGGCAGTTTGGCGAGCTGCTGCCCGGTTTCGGTAATGCGCCGGTGTTCATCGACCGCACTCAACTCCTGCAGCAGCTGGTAGCCATCCGCGATCAGGCGCGAATGTGGCGCCTCGATGAACGGGAACTCGGCCACATCGCCAAGCCGCAACGAAGCCATGCGCAGGATGACGGAAGCCAGCGAGGAACGCAGGATTTCCGGGTCGGTGAATTCCGGACGGTTGTTGAAATCCTCCTCGGCATACAGCCGCACGCAGATACCGTTGGAAACGCGGCCGCAACGGCCGGCGCGCTGGCGGGCCGCCGCCTGCGAGATCTTCTCGATCTGCAGTTGCTCAACCTTGGCACGCGCGCTGTAGCGGTTGACGCGCGCGAGGCCGGTGTCGATCACATACTTGATACCCGGCACGGTGAGCGAGGTTTCCGCGACGTTGGTCGCCAGCACGATGCGGCGTCCGCCGGAAGGGCGGAATACCTTCTGCTGGTCTTCAATGGAAAGCCGCGCGAACAAGGGCAGGATTTCCGCTCCCTTGGGATGATGTTTCCGCAAATGCTCTGCCGTATCGCGAATCTCGCGCTCGCCGGGGAGGAATACCAGGATGTCGCCGCCGCCGAGACGCGAAAGGTCATCTACGGCGTCAAGAATGGCCTCTTCGATGGCCTCTTCGCGGTCGTCCTCTTCCAGCCATGGCGTATCGCCGCTGCGGCGCACGCCGTACAGCGTTTCGTCGTCTTCCGCGGGAGAAGACAAAGCCTGCTTGGCCTTGAGCATTTCCCCCTTGCGTCCCAGCGGCCGGTAGCGGATTTCCACCGGGTACATGCGGCCGGACACCTCGATCACCGGGGCATTGTCGAAGTGTTGGGAGAAGCGCTCGGCATCGATGGTCGCGGAAGTGACGATCACCTTCAAATCCGGCCGCCGCGGCAGCAATTGCTTCAAATAGCCGAGCAGGAAGTCGATATTGAGGCTGCGTTCGTGCGCCTCGTCGATGATGAGCGTGTCGTAGGCACTGAGGAAACGGTCGCCCTGCGTCTCGGCCAGCAGGATGCCGTCCGTCATCAGCTTGATATAGCTCGACTCGTGAATCTTGTCGTTGAAACGCACCTTGTAGCCGACCGCCTCGCCCAGCGGCGACTTCAGTTCCTGCGCAATGCGCGAAGCCACCGAGCGCGCGGCGATGCGGCGCGGCTGGGTGTGGCCGATCATGCCGGCGACGCCGCGACCGAGCTCCAGGCAAATCTTGGGTAACTGTGTCGTCTTGCCCGACCCCGTTTCGCCGCAGACGATCACGACCTGATGCTTGTCGATCGCCTGCGCGATCTCGTCCTTGCGCAGGTTGACCGGCAACTCCTGCACGAATTCCGGTCGAGGCAGCCGCTCGCGGCGCTGTCGGTACTGGCCGGAGGAGCGTTCGATGCGTGCCGCCACATCGGCCAGCATGCGCTCGACCGGTTTGCCTGCCTTGAGCGCATCGCGCGCATCGCGCAGTTTGCGCTGCAGGGAATGGCGGTCGGACAGCATGCAGTGCGACAGTTCGGCTTCGAACTGCTCGATGATGCGAAGGGGGGAAGGCAAAGCGGAAGAAGTCATGAGCGGCGCATTTTATCATGGCCGCATCGGCAGCCAAATGACTGTAAAAAAGCGTAAATTTTAGGCTTGGTCACTATGCCTTGCACGCTCACTTGGCTAACATGCAAGTTTGATTCATATCCCAAATTTGCCCCATGAGAAAAATACTGCTGGTAGATGACGACGTCGAACTCGTCACCATGATCCATGGAATATCTTGAGCAGGAAGGCTTCGAAGTCACCGCCGCACACAACGGAGCGTAGCGCATAGCGGCCGCTATGCCATCACCATGCTGGACGTGATGATGCCGGTTATGCAACTGATGCAGGCTTACCAGGTCTTCGGCGTGAGGCCAGATCGCTCCGGGACATCGGTATTTTCCATCGCAGCCTGATCCGCACCAACCCCACTCGGCCGGCTTTTTTATCCCAGCCTAATGAAAATCATTAGGCGATATTCATGAACGCACGCATTACATTCTTGAATCGTCTCCGTATAGTGGGAACCGTGCGATGAGCGATTCGCTCAAGAACGAGACAACTTACAAGGAGACTGACCATGTGGACCAAGCCCCAAGCTACTGAAATGCGTTTCGGCTTCGAAGTGACGATGTACGTCTGCAACCGCTAAGACGCATCATAAAGTTTTAAACGAGAACGGGAGCCGATGGCTCCCGTTCTCGTTTCTGCATTCCCCTCTGCGCGGCGATCACTTGATCGCGCATTCCTCCGCACCGGTATTGCCGCCCTTGTACTCCGGCTCGTAATAGAACTTCTTGAACGCCCATTTGCCGTTCTTGCCCTTGCTGACCGTCGCGATGCCCACGCCGTAATCCTTGGTCGCCGGATCCTGCAGAGCGAAATGGATCGCCAGTTTGTCGCCCTCGGCCACCGCATAACCGGGATAAGCGCCGAAGCCCGGCACATCCAGGCGGAACTGATAACTGCCGTGATTGCCAAGACTCTGCTCCGGCACCAGCTTCATCGTTACCGTGCCGGCATAGGCACCTTCGTGAGCATCCATGCCCTTGCATTCGTACACGCCGCTGTAGTCCTGCCCGGTGAAAGCCGGCTTGGCCTGCGCGACTCCTGTAAAAGCCAGCAACGCCATCAGTACTGCCATGTGTTTCATATTTTCCCTTTGGATACAAAGTCTTTAAAAGTTTGTAGGCTTAACCGATGTATACAGTTAACAGCCCGCCGCATTCAGTCGCTGACGCTCGTCAGATTTATCACACCATCATACAATGACGGATTACGGTCGGAAGCGGACATACCGGAACTGGTTCTCGGCTATCGATGCGGGAATCCTCACGAACGTCTGCTTCTTACGCAGACGAACTCCCACTTTCGACCCAAAGCGGTCGGGTAATATTTTCATCAGTAATAGCCGTTTTCAGATATCACACCAGCCGTTAGCCCTTGATTTCATCAACGAACGGTCGTTTCTTGCAGTACCTCCCCAATTCTTGCAATCGCCTGATTACTGGCCTGTAAGGACGCTTTGGTTTGCGTGATATAGATGCCGACCACCAGTGGTTGCTTCTTCGGCGGCCAGATCACGGCAACGATCGAGCGTGAACCGTAGCCGCCCGCTCCCGTCTTGTCGGCTATCTTCCAGTCTGGCGGCAGTGAAGCACGCAGTAACGCTCCGGCGACCTGATCGTCCAGCATCCATTGCGTCAGCTTGGACCGGGATGATACTGACAGCACGTCGCCGAGAAGTATCTTTCTCAGACTGTTAACGATGGCGTTGGGTGTAGTGGTATCACGCACATCTCCTGGCGTACTTTCGTTCAACTCCGGTTCTTTGCGATCAAGTCGGGTTTGTTTATCCCCGATTGACTGCATGTAAGTGTTAAAGCCGGCCTCCCCTCCAATGGCATCAAAAACAATGTTAGCCGCCGTGTTATCGCTATAGCTCACTGCTGCCCTACAAATCTCGCCCAATGTGATGGTTTGGGGTGAAAGCGACTTTTCGGTAATGGGCGAGTAGGCGATAAGCATATCCTTGCTGATCGCAACTGACTGATTGATCGAGAGGGACTTGTCATCGACTTTTGAGAGTAATGCTGCGCAAGAAAATGTCTTGTGCGTACTGTTCAACGGGAACTGTTCGTCACCTCGATATTGCCAAGTCGTTCTGGTATTGGCATCAAAAACAGCCATACCGATCCGGGCTCCAAGCGCGCTCTCTTCGCCCTGAACGGTAGCAATCAGCTTCGCGGTGTCGATGGCGAAAACGGGGGCAGGAATAACCGAAACAAGGATACATGTAAACGCGACGCTTACTCCAGTGGCAGCTTTGCATCTCAAACTAGCTATCTCCAAAAGATTCGAGTCGGTATTGAGCCCACGCTCGGCTCCGAAAGCAGTATCTGCCTCTCTTGAGGTCCAACTCTATCAGACGGCAAGGTCTGCAACTCAAAGCGGTCATTTTACGATGGATATGGTCAGGCAGATGCGCGGGGCATAGCAACCTTGGAGGTTCTGCAGACACGACTTGCAGCGTCAAAAATTTCGCGGAAAATCGCTTTTACCCTAGTTAGCAACTGCCCAAGTTAAAATCTTTCATGGCACGCGAAACCATACCAACCTATTGTGCTTTATGCATATCTCGATGTGGATGCCTGGCCACCGTCGAGGATGGCAAATTGATTGGCGTGACCGCGGATCACGACCACCCGACTGGACGCGCGATCTGTATCAAGGCCAAGGCTGCCCCCGAGTTGGTCAACCATCCTAAGCGGCTTACGACACCCCTGCTTCGTACAAACCCGAAAGGCTCCGCCGATCCCGGCTGGCAGGCCATCGATTGGGATGAGGCGTTGTCCATAACCGGGCAGCGTCTTAAAGCTGCTGGTCCACAAGCGGCCGCTTTTGCGGTCACTACCCCCAGTGGGACTGCAATCGCAGACAGCTTCAACTGGATTCATCGCCTTGCCCACATTTGGGGCAGCCCCAACCTTGTTTTTGCCACCGAAAACTGCAATTGGCATAGAGATTTCAGCCCTATGCTCACCTGGGGCAATAGCCTAGGCATGCCTGACTACGCCCAAACAGCCACCATCATGTTGTGGGGAGTCAACCCGGTCACAACTTGGCTGGCGCATGCAGAGCGTATCCATAGTGCCCAGAAGCGCGGTGCAAAGCTGATCGTTATCGATCCACGAAAAAGCGGCCTGGCAAATACCGCCGACATCTGGCTTCCCGTCAAACCAGGCACGGATGCTGCTCTGGCCCTTGGACTGATAAATTTGCTATTCAAAGAAGGCGGCATCGACCTTGATTTTTTGCGTCGGCATTCCGACGCATTTAATCCAGCCCCGGATGGGCGTGGCACTGTGCTCGAACGCCTGGCTGAACATGCTGCCCTTTGGCCGACGGAAAGGGTCGCCGCCGTGACAGGTGTTGCAGAGGAATCGTTGCGCCGCACCGCAGCCATGATTGCAACCGCCAAACCGGTTTCTCTTTATACTTGGGCTGGAACATGTCAGCAGCAGCAGGCTACCGCTGCGACGCGCGCCATCAATATTCTGTATGTGCTCACTGGCTGTCTGGGGCGGCCAGGAGGGAACCGCTGGTTTGCTAAACCCCGGCTGAACGATATCGCCGCTTTCGACCGTGTTACCCCGACCATCAGGAAACAGACCCTGGGTATTGAAGAACGCCCTTTGGGCCCGCCATCCCGAGGATGGATTACCACTCGTGATCTTTTCCGCACGATCGTCTCAGACCAGCCTTATCCCATCCGTTCGTTAGTTTCATTCGGCGGAAATTTTCTCGTTTCCAAACCGGCCACTCGTTATGCGGAAGAGGCCTTGGGCAAACTGGATTTCTTTGTTCAGAGCGAGTTGTTCGAGACACCAACCTCGCATTGGGCGGACCTGCTGCTACCTGCCGCATCATGTTGGGAACGTGAGGGACTGCAAGCCGGGTTCATGGTGGACGAAGAAGCCGAGTCTCACGTACAGTTGCGTCCGGCCGTGGCAAGACCTCCGGGGGAGGCGCGCTCCGACACCGCTATCGTCTTCGGCCTGGCTCAAGCACTTGGGCTTTCCGACGAATTTTTCGACGGCGACGAAGAAGCTGCTCTTGCCTACATACTCGCCCCCAGCGGACTGGACGCAGCAAGCTTACGCGCTCAACGACGGGGCATTGTCGCGCCCAACCTTGGTACCGAACAGCAGGCTCCAGCCATTACGCTATGGTCCGATGCCCTTGCCTGCCTGGGTGAGGACGCCTTGCCGACATGGCAGCCCCCCTTCTTCGATCCTGCACTACCTTTTACGTTGACCTCAGGCAAGACTGTGGCCTATTGTCATAGCCAGTTCCGGCAGATCGACAGTTTGCGCAAACGCCAGCCAGACCCTGTGGCTGAACTCGCCCCGGATGTTGCAACGACCCGCGGAGTGGAGCCTGGTGATGCAATCGTGGTGCGCACCAGATCCGGCGAAATTCACTTTCGCGCCGACATTAACCCCAAACTTGCTGCAGGCACAGTATGGGCCCAGTACGGCTGGTGGAGTGCAAGCGACGCCATCAGCTATAACGCCGCAATGGATGGGGAATGCTTCGACGCTGTATCCAGCAGCAATGCCTTGCGGGGAATTGCTTGCGATGTCTTGCGTCAGGAGTGACCAGACGGGCGATAAGTTTTCGACTGCACTTTGACGAGGAAGGATGTGTCCACTAGCGGCCAGAACCGGACTGCCACCAATTCCTGGTAGCGGACATTAGATGGGCAGTTGTTCCGCCCTGTGAGCAGCCAGATGGCCTATAAGTGCGACTAGGCCACAACTGCCGCTGGGGAGGACTACTGAGGTGCACAGCCTCCCCCAAAACCGCCGTTCAGACTTGAGAGCACACGTATGGCCGGTCGAAAGCGCAGTTATGCGGCTACGACACGCTGCATCGATGTCTTGTCGTGCACCCAGGTGTCGTCAAAGAAGGTCACTTCGCCG